>CAYNQA010000045.1:0-14644 GCA_964399225.1 uncultured Anaerolineaceae bacterium | reverse complement strand
GGTTGGCCTGGCCGTCTTAACCCATCACGGGCTGGCGGCACAAGCCGTGACCGAAGAGCGGATCATCTCCGATTTTTGGTGGCAGGTTTCATGGCGGGCGCCTGATATCCAGCCCGGCACAACCCTGGCAGTGCTGTATCCGGGCATCAATTATGCCGAAGGGAATGATGTAGTTTGGGGCCCGGCCAATTTCATTTACCAGCCCGGCAGGCAGACGGAGACACCGGTCTTGGTGCCCATTGCGGGGTCACGCATGGAAGCGGACAGCATGCTGGACATCATCCGCGGGAGCCGCGATTATCAGCAGGTGGATGTGGTCATCAAGAACGTCACCATCAACTATGATTATGGCAACCTCTTGCTGATCAGCCAGCCGTCCGTGAATGCCTGTGTGCATGTCCTCGACCCGCGCTGGCCGGATATCTCTGTCAACGACCCGGCGTTGGTCCATGCAAGTTATCAGAATTCGAAGATCGCAAATATCAACCCGGAGGGCAACAGCCCCACTCCGCCGAAAGAGGCATTCGGGGAGGAACTGCCGCATGACTGGTGCTATTACTACCAGAAAGCCGACCTGGCGCGTCAGCAGGGAAACTGGGAGGAAGTTGTCCACCTTGCCGAACAGGCTTTAAAACTCGGACTGCATCCCAACGATCAGATCGAGTGGATGCCGTTCGTGCAGGCATATGCGATGATCAATGACCTGCAGCGCGTGAAAGAATTATCGCGCCGCATCAACACAGAATCATTTTACAAACAGCAGGCCTGCGAAAACTTTGAAACCATGAGCCAGCTCGGTTTGACACTTTCGACAGAAATGCAGGCACAGGTGCAGGAATTGTTCTGTAACCGTCCATGAAGTGCTCCATCGTCATCCGCGCGTACAACGAAGAGAAACACATCGGCCGCCTGCTGGAGGGATTACGCCAGCAGACCGTGAGCGATGTGGAGATCATCCTCGTGGACTCGGGCTCCACCGACGGGACGGTTGCCATCGCCGAGTCGTTTGGGGCGAGGGTCGTGAGGATTCGGCCCGAGGAATTCACATTCGGCCGTTCGCTCAACTTCGGGGTCCGCGCAGCGACGCGCGAATGGGTGGTCATCGCCAGCGCGCACGTTTATCCCGTCTATCCCGATTGGCTCGAGACGTTGCTGCGTCCGTTCGAGAATCCGCGCGTGGCGTTGACCTACGGCAAACAGCGCGGACCCGAGACGGCAAAATTTTCTGAACAGCAGATCTACCATCAGTGGTATCCCGAGACGAGCAAGCCAAATCAGGAGACTGCCTTTTGCAATAACGCAAATGCGGCGATACGGAAAAGCCTGTGGGATAAGCACCCCTACGATGAGACGTTGACCGGGCTTGAGGATCTGGAGTGGGCCAAGTGGGCCAAAGATCAAGGACACGCCATCGCGTATGTGGCCGAGGCCGAGATCATCCACGTCCACAATGAGACGCCGCAGGGTGTGTTCAACCGCTATCGCCGCGAAGCCATGGCGTTTCGGCGCATTCATCCCGAATCGCATTTCAGCGTCTATGATTTTTTGCGCCTGACGGCCGTGAATATTTTGAGCGACCTGTATCACGCCGCGCTCGAGGGCGTGTTGTGGAAGAATCTCGCTTCGATCTTCTGGTTCCGCTATATGCAATTCAACGGCACACGTCACGGACACCGCGAGACCAGCCTGGTCACGCCGCAGTTGCGCGAGACGTTTTATTATGCGAGGGAGCGTAAGAAGAACGAGGGGACGAAGAGGGATGTCGAGCCGATTCGGTATGAGGAAAGATGACAGACCTATCTCCCTTCATTGGTACAGCGGCATTGTTATTGCTATGTGTCATCCCGTTTGTGATTTCCATAGTGGTGGCGGCTTTCATGGGGCACAAGGTTGGAAATTGGTATGTGGGAAAGGTGAAGTCTCTGGATAAAAACGATTTGCCCACGTTCGCCCTTCGCAATATGTTGTTCCCATCGCTTGCCATGTTGATTTTCGTATTGCTCATAGCAGGGTACGTTATTTTTCGCCCAAAATTCATTGATCCAAATTGGCTTTGTTTTCTGTTTGCTGGGTTATTCACTTTTATTTTTCTGTTCCAATTATTTCAATACTTGTGGCTGCATTATCATACGCGAAAGAAAAAATAGTCCATTAACGGTTTCTTTCTCTGTATTTTCAGGGCGCTTCAGCGTCCTTTGTAAAACTAGCCCGACGGTTCACCGTCGGGCGGGCGTGGGATGTCGAGCCGATTCGGTATAATTAATGAAACAATCAAGAAAGGGGCTCTCATGTTGAAGACAAGCTTTCAAAAACTGATTTTGGCTATTCCGCTCCGGGCAAATATTTCTGCAGCCTTCGCTATTATGCTTGGCCTGGCGGGGGCGTTTCTTCCATTAGTTTTTCTCCACATTACCATGCAGGATTCGGCTGGCACATTGACCAACATGCGCATCTCAAGAGTTGATTTCTCAGCAAGGATAGACATGTTCTCGTGCTATGAATATCTTGTTCTTGACGAAATATCTCTGCCTCCCTATTGGATATCTGCCAGTATTTGGGTTGCCATTTTTCGATTTCTACCTCTTTTAGTGGGGTTTTCATACATATCCAAACATACAACAAAGAAATCGATGAACATCGCTTCCGCTTTCATAATGTTCTTTATAGTTTTGTTTTTAGTCTTATCAGTCATATTGGCACCAGGTCAAATTAATTGCGGTCCTGGCTGGAAGATGACGATAACTGGCTATTCCATTTCATGGCTTTCCTTCTTTGTGCCAATTCTTGGCTTCTTGCTGGGGTGCTATGCCCTTCTCAAAGGAAACATAATGAAAAGACTGGAAACTTCCTCGTAGTTTTCCTTCTATTCGTAAAATTAGCCCGACGGTTTCGCGAAGCACCCTTTAGGGCACCGTCGAGCGGGCACGAAACATCAACCCAATCCGAACCAAACCACAAACATAAACACCAATGACCTCCTACTCCCTCCAACCTGCTTCCGAGTACACCATCCCTCAACTCGCGGACTTGATCAACCGCGGCTTTGAGGGATATTTCATCACGATCGAACTCGATACGACCATCCTGCTCGAAATGATCCGCCGCAATGGCATTGACCTGCTCACGAGCCGCGTCATCCTCGCGGACGGGGAGGCGGTGGGCGTGGCACTGATCGCCCGCCGCGGTTGGACGAGCCGTCTCGCGCTGATGGGCATTGCGGCACCGTCCCGTCACGGAGGCGTGGGCACGTGGACGATGCAGCGTCTCATCGAAGAAGCGCGTGCGCGGGGTGAAAAGGAAATGGTGCTGGAGGTCATTCAGCAAAACACCGCCGGGATCAAGCTGTATCAAAAAGTGGGCTTCCAGACCGTCTGTTCGTTGTTCGGGTACCAATTGGAAAAACCGCAAAACGAGTCTGCAGAGGCGTTGCAAGAGCTGGACATCCGCGAGTATGCCAAACTGGTCACCCTGCATGGACTGAGCGACCTGCCCTGGCAGGTATCTGGCGAGACCGCCGCCTGCTTCACGCCGCCGTTCAAGGCATTTCGTCTGGGCGAGGCTTTTTGCATGATCAGCAACCCTTCCGCTGAGAATGTCACCATTCTGTCCATACTGGTCCTGCCCAGTGGTCGCGGTCAGGGACAGGCTGGGCGCTTGTTACGCGCCCTGTTTGTCAATTTCCCCGGCAAGACGTGGCACGTCTCAGCGATATGTCCCGAGGAAGTCGGGTTTATCTTTGAGCGGGCAGGAATGCATCGCGAGGAACTCTCTCAATTTCAGATGCGTTTGGCGTTCTAACCATGACCCTAAGCTTGAATGGAGTTCAATATGTCCCCTGAATCCGAAATCCGCACCCTGCTCCAACGATTCCAGGACGGCTACACCCGCCGCGACCTGAGCGCCGTCGACGCGTTCATGGAACTCTTCACTGCCGACGCCGAAGTGATCGGTACCAACGGCTATAAGCCGGGCGAGGCAGAATGGTATACCAGCCGCTCCGCCGCCCGTGAACTGGTCCACGGCGATTGGGAAGGGTGGGGCGACGTGCGCCTGAACCTGGACTCTGCCTCGGTCCACGCACGCGGCGAGGTCGGCTGGATCGCGGTCACGACCACGGTGACACAGAAAATTGGCGAGGAGAACTATGCCTCGTACTTGAACTTTGTCAGCAAGTTCATCGAAGAGTCCACACTGCCTGCCGAACAAAAACTGCACTACATCCTGCGCGGCGGGACCAACACCGTCTACGAACTGCGCCGCGGCGAGACCTTCGTCTGGCCGTTGCGACTCACTGCGGTCGTGGTGAAAGATGCGGGACAATGGAAATTCGCCCAGATGAATTTCTCCTTCCCCACGACATATTTTCCCGATGTGCGGGTGATAGAGTCAAATCAATGATCTACATGAGGGTCACTTACCAAGTGACCCTCATGTTCTATTCCGGTGATTCGGTATAATCCCGCTCATGAAACTCGCCGCCCTCGTTCCCATGCGTCACCACAGCCAGCGCGTCCCGGGCAAGAACTACCGTCCACTGGCAGGCAAGCCGCTTTTCCACCATATCCTCGAGACCTTGCTGGCTGTCCCCGAGATCGAGACCGTGATGGTCGACACCGACTCCGCCCCGGTCATGGACGGCGTCCGCCGCTTCTTTCCGACCGTCAAGCTGATCGAACGTCCCGAACATCTCCGCGCCGACGACATCCCCATGAACGACATCCTGCTCCACGATACAGACCAGGTGCAGGCCGATTTCTACCTGCAAACGCACAGCACCAACCCCCTGCTCAGTGCTTCATCCGTCTCGCGCAGCATCCAGACCTTCTTCTCCGCATTTCCCAAATACGATTCGCTCTTCTCTGTCACCCGCCTGCAAACCCGCCTATACGACAAGGACGGCCGCGCCATCAACCACAACCCGCGCGAACTGTTGCAAACACAGGACCTGCCGCCGGTCTACGAGGAGAACTCCTGCCTGTATCTCTTCACTCGGGAAAACTTGATCAAAAACCACCATCGCATCGGCGATCAACCTCTCCTGTTCGAGATCGATGCCGACGAAGCCTGGGACATCGACGAGGAACTTGACTTCGCCATCTGCGATTTCCTGATGGAGCGAAAACGGACAGATCCCCGCGGGGCTTAAAAGTCAACGCGCGGCGCTGGGGTATAATTCCAAATCGCATGAACTCCACAATGCTCCCCATCGTCATTTCCATTTTTGAAGCGATCCTGATCGGGATCGCCCTTGCATACTTGACCGGTCGCGCCGGCATCTGGATCGCCAAACGCACAGGCCTGCTCGATGTGCCCGGCATCCTCCCCCACAAACAACATGCCGAAGCTGTTCCACTGGCCGGCGGGTTGACCTTCTTCCCCGCCCTCCTGATCGGATTCCTCTTTTTCCTGACGGACCTGCGCGAGTTTTCGATCCTGCTCCTGCCGATCGGGATCATCTTCGTCACCGGCCTGGTGGATGATTACCGGCCCAAGCCATATCTTTTCAAACTGGCTGGTCAGTTCGTGGCGGCGGGCACGCTCATCGCATTGGGCTTTCAAGTCACCTTCCTCAAACCGGGTATCCTGCCCCTTGCACCCGCCATTCTCGGGGGACTCAACCTGATCATCACCATCCTATGGCTGTCCGGCACCTCCAACGCCTTCAACTTCATAGACAGCATGGACGGCCTCGCCACCGGCATCTCTGTCACCGTGGCAACGTTCCTGGCGGTTGCATCTCTTTTTTCAGGACAACTCCCCCTTGCGCGCCTGATGGGTTTGATCGTGGGCATCTGCCTTGTGCTCTACTACCTCAATCTCTCGCCCGCGCGTCTTTTCCTCGGGGATTCGGGCGCCCAAACCATCGGGTTTTTACTTTCCGCCGCAGCCATGATCTTCGCCCCCAAGGGATTCTCTCAGGCCTCCTCCTGGTTCGTTCCGGTCATGATCCTGGGCCTGCCCCTCTTCGATATGGGACTGGTCATCTTCTCGCGTTTGCGCCGTGCGCGCCCGGTCCACCAGGCAGACCGTGGACACACTTACCACCGCCTCATCCGCCTCGGGTTCGCCCCGCACCGGGCCATTGCCTTGTTGCATCTCGTTTCGATCATCCTCGGATGTCTCGCGTTCGTCGCCATGCAGTTCGAGCCGCTGATCGCAAATTCCATTTTCGGGGCCACACTGCTCGTGGCATTTGGCATCATCCTCTACCTGGACCATCCCGCCCGCTGGTCGTAGCGCGCATATCTTGAATTACGAAAGAACCATGACAAAAACCGCTCCCAATACACTCCATGAGATCATTCTCGAGCCGCCGCGCGGCTGGCTCAATTTACGTCTGAACGAACTGTGGTTTTACCGCGAGCTACTGTTCTTCCTCATCTGGCGCGACATCAAGGTGCGCTACAAGCAAACCGTGCTCGGCGCCGCCTGGGCTGTGCTCCAGCCGCTGATGACGATGATCGTATTCAGTATCATCTTCGGCAGGTTGGGCAAACTTCCTTCCAACGGCATTCCCTACCCGGTCTTCACCTTTGCCGCCCTGCTGCCCTGGCAATTGTTTGCGCGCGCGCTTTCCGATGCGTCCATCAGCCTGATCGGCAACCAGAACATGGTGACGAAGATCTACTTCCCGCGCATCTTTTTACCCTCAGCATCGGTGCTCGGCGGCCTGCTTGATTTCGGCATCTCCTTCATCATCCTGCTGATCCTGATGGTGATCTATGACATCCCGTTCACCTGGGCCATCCTGACCGTGCCGCTCTTCCTGGGCCTCTGTCTGATGACCGCCCTCGCGGTGGGGTTGTGGCTTTCCTCCCTCAACGTCCGCTTCCGCGATGTGAAATACATTACCCCGTTCCTGCTCCAGTTCTGGATGTACGCATCGCCCGTGGCATATTCCTCCTCGCTGATCCCCGAAGAATGGCGGTTCCTGTACGGCCTCAACCCCATGGCTGGAGTTGTGGAGGGCTTTCGTTGGGCGCTTCTCGGTCAGGAATTTTCGGTCAGTTCGTTCCTTCCGGTCTCTGTGATAGCAGTCGGTCTGCTCTTCCTCAGCAGCCTGTTCTACTTCCAGCGCATGGAACTGACCTTTGCGGATGTGGTGTAACATGAATAACTACGCCATTCGTGCAGAGAACCTCGGCAAGCAATATCGCATCGGCCGCCGCGAAAAGTACCGCATGCTGCGCGACACCCTGCTCGACGCAGCTACCTCGACCCTGGATGCCATCCAATCCATCGGCCGCTCCCGCCGCAATGGTGAAGCTGAGAGCGAAGCCCGCCCCAGCATCTGGGCACTTAAGGATGTCAACTTCGAGATCCAACACGGCGATTCGGTCGGGATTGTCGGCAGTAATGGCGCCGGCAAGACCACCCTGCTCAAACTTCTTGCCCGCGTCACCGCCCCCACCAAGGGACGTGTTCACCTGCGCGGCAGAGTCGGATCGCTGCTCGAGGTAGGCACTGGCTTCCACCCAGAGCTGACCGGCCGCGAGAACATCTTCTTAAATGGCGCCATCCTTGGCATGCGCCGCGCTGAGATTGTCCGCAAGTTCGATGAGATCGTGGCCTTCTCCGAAGTGGAAAAATTCCTCGACACACCGGTCAAGTTCTACTCGAGCGGTATGCGCGTCCGTCTGGCCTTTTCGGTGGCCGCCCATCTCGAACCCGACATCCTGCTTGTGGACGAAGTGCTGGCAGTGGGCGATGTGGCCTTCCAAAAGAAGAGCCTCGGCAAGATGGAAGATGTCTCCCAACAGGGACGCACCGTCCTGTTCGTCAGCCACAACATGTCGGCCATCCGCTCTTTGTGCCGTAAAGGCATCTACATTGAAAAGGGTGAGATGAAATTCATGGGCGAACTCGATCAGGCCATCGACCTGTATCTCAAATTTGGTGAAGTGCAGAGTCAGTCTCAACTGCGTCTTGAAGAGGATCCCAAACTGCCCGCTCAGATCCTGGAAGCGTCCATCCTCAACAACGAGGGCAATCCCGAAACCACACTGCCTCACGACCAGCCCTTCCGCGTGCAGATCAAAGTGGCAGTCCGCAACCCGCCCTACCGCATGGCGATCGGCCTTTCCGTGCATAACACCGATCTTGAAACGATCTTCAGCACCTATGATTACGAACAGGATGAAGAGCGCCTGCAAACACGCCAGCCTGGTTACTACACCTACAACCTGACCATCCCCGCCATGCTCCGCCCCGATGAGTACCGCATCTCGCTTCGAGCCGTGCAACTGCACCCGGGACGCGGCGAGCTCATCCTGCACAATGCCGAACATGTCTGCCCCTTCGAATTGTTTGACAACGACAGCGCCCGCCTGCATGCCAACCATCGCTGGATCGGTAACGTGAACGTGCCTGTCAAATGGGATTTCGAACACCGCCCGCTGGAGACCGATTCCGCCAATGGTTAATGATCCGCGCCTGCCAAATTTCTTTGTCATCGGCGTATCAAAATCCGGCACCACGTCTCTATACGACGTTCTCAAACAACACCCGCAGATCGCCCTATCCACGGTCAAGGAACCATCCTTTTTCACCAATGATGAATATTATGAAAAAGGATTGGAGTGGTATCTCTCATCCCAGTTCCCAAACGCCGACGGCGTTGCGGCACGCGGGGAAATGACCCCGCGCTATCTTTATTGGGGGGAAAAAGCAGTGCCCCGCATCCGCAAAGCATGCGGTGAGCAATTGCGTTTCATCGCCGTATTCCGCGAACCTGCAGCACGCGCCTACTCGCATTACTGGCACGGTGTGCGGCTGGGCGTGGAGCCGCTCTCCTTCGAAGAAGCCCTCAACCAGGAGGAGGATCGCCTGCGCACCAATCCCGAGATGTTCGACCGTCAGGGAAAATTAATGTGGCTGTACTACCGCGCCGGGCTATATGCCGAGCAATTGCCCGTCTACTTCAACGCCTTCCCGCGCGCGTCGTTCCTCTTCTTCCTCTCCGAGGATTTCCGTAAAGATTTCCAGGGTTCGATGCACAGGATCTATGAATTCCTGCAAGTGGACCCGCAATTCGTGGCCCGTCCGGCCGAGAGCAACACATCGTCCATGCCGCGTTCGCGCAATTTCGATAACGTGGTCAACAAGCCCGCCTGGTACAAAAACATCCTCAAATTCTTTATCCCCGAGGCGATGCGCCGCCGGGTGCGCCGGCAGTTGAACCACATGAACCAGGTCGATTTTCAATACCCTCCGATGAAACCGGAAACGAAGGCCATGCTGCGCGAAAAATACCGCCCCAGCATCCGCCAACTGGAGACCATCCTCCAGCGCGATCTTTCCCACTGGACGAAAGAGTAAGCCCTGCCATGCCTCGCAACACACGCTTCCCCGACTTCTTCGTTATCGGCGTGGAAAAATCGGGCACCACTTCCCTCTTCGAGATCCTCAAACAACATCCGCAAGTGCGCATGCCCTTCGCAAAAGAGGTTTCGTTCTTCACGAACGATTCGATCTATGCCCAGGGTGTGGACTGGTACACCCGCACCTACTTTTCCGACGTCGCCCCGGGCGTCCTCTGCGGGGAAAACACGCCTCGCTACCTGTACTGGGGAAAGCGGGTGGCGCCTCGCATACATTCCGCCGTCCCCGGGCAGACTCCGAAATTCGTCGCCATCTTCCGCGACCCGGTCGCGCGCGCCTACTCGGCCTACTGGCAGGATGTGCAGCACGGCTACGAGACTCTTTCCTTCGAAGAAGCCATCGAGAAAGAGGAGGAGCGCCTGCGCAACTATCCCGAAGACTTCACCCACCGCGGCGCGATGACGTGGGCCTATCAAGCCGGTGGACGGTACGCCGAACAACTGCCTGCCTACTTCGATCTTTTCCCGCGCGAGTCATTTTTATTTTTGCTGATGGATGACCTCCGCACGGATTTCGCCGGGACCGCCCGCAGGTTGTTCCACTTCCTGGGCGTGGACCCCGCTGTCCCCGTCAAGCCGGAGGCGAGCAACCCTTCTGCCATGCCCCGTTCGCGGAGTCTGCACAACTGGCTGCGCGGGCCGAACATCGTCAAACGCGTATTCAAACATATTCTGCCGCTTCGGCTGCGCAACCGCCTGCTGCGCGCGGCAACCAGCGCCAACCTGCAAGCCTTCGATTATCCTCCCATCGATCCCGAGACTGCGCGATTGTTGCGCGAACGCTTTGCGCCCAGCGTGCGCGAATTGGAAGTGATCCTCAAGCGCGACCTTTCCAAATGGCGAGCTTAACTCTCCTCCCGAATTTTTTGATCATCGGCGCAGCCAAGTCGGGGACAACGGCGCTCTACGACCTGCTCAAACAACATCCGCGGGTATTCCTGCCGTTCGATAAGGAACCGCTCTTCTTCAGCCGCGACGATTATTTTGCGCAAGGCCGGGATTGGTACATCGAACGTTATTTCAAAGACAGCGGGGCGTTCCCTGCGCGCGGAGAGGCCACGCCGCATTATCTCTATTGGGCAAAGAAGGTCGCGCCGCGCATCGCGCAGACCTTTGGAAACCGCCCGCCAAAATTCATCGCCATCTTCCGCGATCCCGTGCAGCGCGCATACTCGTGGTATTGGAACATGGTGCGTGAGGGGTTCGAGAAACTTGATTTCGAAGCCGCGCTCGAAGCGGAGCCGCGCATCTTGAAAGACCGCTGGGAGGAATTTCATTCCTTCGGCTTGATGACCTTCGGCTACGTACGCGGCGGACGCTACGCCACGCAACTGGAATCGTATCTCTCGCTCTTTCCGCGTGAACGTTTCCTCTTTCTCCTGCAAGAGGATCTCAAGCCTGCAAATTTGGATGCGACCATGCGTCGCGTCTTCGGCTTCCTGGATGTGGATGCGGATGTGCAAATCCACGAGGTGACCAGCAATCCTGCCGTGATGCCGCGCAGCCGTTTCGTGCATACCATGCTGCATCGCGGCTCCCGCCTCAAGGAGTGGGTCAAGCAGTTATTGCCTTTTGGCTTGCGCCAGCGCATCAAGCAGACTCTGACCGAAACGAACATGCAGTCCTTCGATTATCCACCGATGGATTCCAAGACTGCCGCGCGATTGCGTGAGACCTTTGCCGATGAAGTGCAGCGTCTTTCCACGTTGATCGGCCGCGACCTTTCACATTGGCTGGCATGATGTAGGGCGGAGTGGCACTCCGCCAGATTGCAAAATAGTCCGCGAATGTGCAAAAATCTTCGTTGATCAGAAAAAGAAACTCGCGTGGATTGGCGAAGATTAGCGGATAAAATTCCCACATGCCCAACCACATCGCATTCCTCATGCCAGCGCTCCGGGGAGGGGGAGTCCAGCGCCAGTACATCAACCTGGCGCGCGAATTCCTGCGCCGCGGTCTCGCCGTGGACATGATCGTGCTCGAAACCGACTCAGCCTACACCGACCTGCCCGCCTGGAATCTCGTGGACCTCGGCACGCGCCGCATCAGCGCCTCGCTGCCTGCGTTGAACCGTGTGTTGCGCCAACTTCGCCCCGATGCGCTCATCTCCGCGCAGACGCCTCTCAACGCGCTGGCATTGATCTCCAGTGCGATGATTGGCAGACCTCCGCGCGTGATGGTGACCGAACACAACCACCTCACCACCGCATCCCAAAACACAACCCGCCTCGGCGACCGTCTGCGCCCGCTCATGGTGCGCTGGTTGTATCCGCGCGCCGATCAGATCGTGTCCGTCTCCGAGGGCGTCGCCGATGACCTTGCCCATGCGGGAGGGATCCCGCGCGAGCGAATTCAAGTGATCTACAACTCGCTCGATCTCGATGACATTCAACGAAAGGCCGAAGAACCGGTGGATCATCCGTGGTTCAAACAAAAAGATATTCCCGTGATCCTCGCCGTGGGACGCATGTACAAGCAGAAGGATTATCCCGTTCTTCTGAATGCCTTTGCGAAACTTCGTTCGCGACGTGAAGCCCGCCTGCTGATCCTCGGCGAGGGGGAGGAACGCCCCGCCCTGCAGGAGCAGGTGGCACGTCTCGGCTTGACGCGCGACGTGGACATGCCGGGCTTCGCGCCCAATCCGTTCGCATACATGGCGCGCGCGGACCTGCTCGCGCTCGCATCCGAGTGGGAGGGCTTCGCCATCGTGCTCACCGAGGCGCTGGCCTGCGGCACGCCGGTCGTTTCCACCGATTGCCCGAGCGGACCGCGCGAGATCCTCGCGGACGGCAAGTTTGGCCGCCTCGTCCCGGTCGGGGATGCGGACGCACTGGCCGCCGCGATGGAGTCCACACTCGAGGCGCCTCCGCCGCGCGAACTGTTGCTCACCCGCGCGCAGGATTTTTCGGTGGAACATGTTGCCGATGCGTATCTCGCCGTGATGGGGGAGCGATGAAAGTCCTACACATCATCACAGACTTATTGCTGGGCGGCGCGGAATCCGTCCTGGTCGAGGTCGCCTCACGCGGAGGACGCGACGGGCACACCAACCTCGTCATTTCGCTGACCGACGACCAGCCGCTGGGCGAACGTTTGCGCTCGGCAGGGATTTCCGTAACGGCTCTCACCATGCGCCCGAATCGACCGGATCCGCGTGCGATCCTTCGCCTCGCGAAAATCATCCGCGCCGAAAAGCCTGACTTGATCCAAACGTGGATGTATCACGGCGACCTGTTGGGAAGTGTGGCAAGCCTTTTTGCCGGGCGCCCGCCGTTGGTATGGGGCATTCATCACACCGCCGCAGACCCGGCCACCTTGAATCCGCGCACGTATCAAATCCTGAAACTCAACGCGCGGCTCTCTCATTCGATCCCGACACGCATCATCTGCTGTGCCGAGTCTGCGAAGACATCGCACATTGAAGTCGGCTATCGCGCCGACCGCATGACCGTCATCCCCAACGGCGTGGATGTGAATCGCTTCAAAGCGAATCCCATTGCCCGCGCCGAATTGCGCGCCGAACTGGGGCTTTCCGAAAACGATTTTCTGATCGGCTTGTGTGCGCGCTTTCACCCCACGAAAGATCACGCCACGTTTATCAAAGCCGCGAGCAACATTCCCGACGCGCGCTTTCTACTGTGCGGCCGCGACGTGACCGAAGCGAACTCTACGCTGATGAAAATGATCGATGAAGCGGGCATCCGCTCGCGCTGTCACCTGCTCGGTCCGCGCAGTGACATGCCGCGGGTCTATTCGGCGCTCGACATGCTGGTCTCTTCCTCACGCAGCGAGGCCTTCCCGTTGACCATTACCGAAGCGATGGCATGCAGCCTGCCCTGTGTCGTCACCGACGTGGGTGACTCGGAACAGATCGTCGGCGAGACCGGGCGAATCGTCCGTGCGGGTGATTTCCATGCACTGGCCGCTGGGGTCGCATCTGTGCGATCGCTCAGCGCGGAGTCGTTCCGTCAATTGGGGGCGCTCGCCCGCGAACGGGTGGAGAAACTTTATAATCTGGACCTGTCCACGCAAGGATATTGGAAAACGTATCAAGAGATCATTGCGGGGAGAGCCGGTTAAAGTATCACCACGGAGCGCACAGAGAGCAAAGAGATTTTTTTCTTTTCTCCGTGAACTCTGTGCTCTCTGTGGTAAAAAAGACTCAATGAAATTTCTCCTCTTTGCCAACACCTCCTGGTATCTCTACAACTACCGCCTGCCCCTCGTGCGGACCGTGTCCACACGAGGCGAAGTGACTTTGCTCGCCCCGCCCGACGATTACAGCGCGCGCTTCAAAGACGAGGGGGTTCGTTGGCTGCCGTTCCAACTTTCACGGCGCGGAATGAATCCGCTTGCCGAACTGCTCACCATCTTCCGCCTGGCGCGTCTTTACCGCCGCGAACGTCCCGACATCATCCATCACTTCACGATCAAGTGCGTGCTCTACGGTTCCATTGCCGCGCGGATGGCGGGCGTGCGCGGCGTGGTCAACTCGGTGACCGGGCTTGGCTACGTTTTTTCACGCCACGATTTTCGCGGACGTTTGCTCAATGCCTTCGTGCGCGCCTTCTATCGTTTTGCCCTGCGCGGCACACAGGTCATCTTTCAAAATGCCGATGACCGCGACCTCTTCGTGCGCGAAGGCCTGCTCGACCCGGCGCGCGTGACGTTGATCCCCGGCTCGGGGGTGGACCTCACCCGCTACGAGGTCAGGGAGGAAGCGGACGGGACTCCGATCGTGCTGCTGGCGGCGCGTCTGCTCTGGGACAAGGGAGTGGCCGAGTTCGTGGAGGCCGCGCGTCGCATCCGGACCCTTGGCCTGCCTGCCCGTTTCGTGATCGTCGGCGACACGGACGCGGGGAACCCAGCGGCCATTCCCGCCGATCAACTGCGGGCGTGGAATGAGGCGGGTGACGTCGAGTGGTGGGGCTGGCGCGACGATATGCCCGAGGTGGTCGCGTCGTCGCACATCGTCTGCCTGCCAACGTTTTACAAAGAGGGTCTGCCGCGTTTGCTGTTGGAGGGGGCGGCGTGCGGACGCCCCATGATCGCCACCGACATCCCCGGCTGTCGCGAGATCGTGACTCATAACGTGAACGGCTTGCTCGTCCCGCCGCGGGACGTGGACGCGTTGACCGAGTCCCTGCGCACATTGTTGACCGATGCGAGTTTGCGCGCGCGTATGGGAGCCGCTGGCCGCGCGCGTGTGGAAAAAGAATTCAGTGTGGAGCACGTGAACGAAGCCACCTTGAATGTATATGCCA
>CAYNQA010000044.1:0-14673 GCA_964399225.1 uncultured Anaerolineaceae bacterium | reverse complement strand
GCACGACGTGTATGTCTTCACCACGGGCACCACGCCGGAACTGATCAGCGCCAACGAACATTCGCAGAAGATCATCCAGTCGAACTGCATCCGCTGTCACGAGTCGACAGTGGAGACGGTGATGATGGGCGCACAGCCCTTCGAGCGCAACTGCTGGGAATGTCACCGCACCGTGGCGCACGGCGAGCGCGGCATGTCCACCTCGCCCCTTCAGGACTCGGCCTTGTATCCGGTCAAATAATCTAACTTGAAAATCATCAAGAGGAGAAACGCAATGAAGAATTACTCAACCCTGCTTCTGGTCGGCATCATCGTCATCCTGGCCGCCACACTCGCTGGTGTGCTGGTCTTTGTGAAGAACCAGCCCGCGCAGGAACGCGCCTTCCAACCGCTGGTGGAGATCGCCGCGATGGAACCCGATTCGTCGGTGTGGGGCAAGAACTTCCCGCTCCAATACGATAGCCTGATGCAGACCGCCAAGAACAACATTGACACCACCTACGGCGGCTCTTCGCAGTTTTCGTGGCTCGAACGCGATCCGCGCCAGGTGATCCTGTTCGCTGGCTACCCGTTCAGCAAGGATTACAACGATGATCGCGGACACGCCAATGCCCTCGAGGATGTTCGCGCGACCAAACGCCTCAACCTGAACGATGAGGATCCCAAGCACACCCCTGCCACCTGCTACTCCTGCAAAAGCAGCGATAACCCCGGCCTGTGGGATGAGATGGGCATGGAAGCCTATGATGCCATGTCGTTCAATGAAATGACTCCCAACATCAACAACGCCATTGGCTGCTCCAATTGTCACGAAGCCGGCACGATGCGCCTGATCGTTACCAATCCCGCCTTGAAGGAAGGTCTCGAAGCGCAAGGCAAAGACTGGACCACCTTCACCCGCCAGGAAATGCGCACCGTCGTCTGCGCCAATTGCCACGTGGAATACTACTTCGCCGGCCCCGGCAAGTATCTCACCTTCCCCTGGGCAAATGGCACGCAGATCGATCAGATCATCTCCTACTACGAAGAAATTGGCTTCAAAGACTGGGAATATCCCGAAGCAGGCACCCCCATGCTCAAGGCCCAACACCCCGAGTATGAGTTCTTCACCGCCGGGTCCACTCACTACAACGCCGGCGTCTCCTGCGCCGACTGCCACATGCCCTACGTCAGCGATGGCGCGGCCAAATACTCCAGCCATGATGTGCACAGCCCGCTCATCAACCCCCAGCAGGCCTGTGGTCAATGCCACACTGACGTGGAGTACGTGATCCGCCGCGTCAACACCATCCAGGACCAGGTTGCCAACACAAAGATCGCTACTGAAGACGCCATCATCGATGCGATCAATGCCATCAAGGCCGCCGCAGCCAACCCGAACGCCGATCAAGCCCTGCTCGATCAGGCCCGCAACCTGCACCGCAAAGCGCAATACATGTGGGACTTCCTCTCCGCCGAAAACTCGACCGGATTCCACAATCCCGAGTACGCGCTGAAGATCTGCGCCGATGCCACAAACCTTGCCCGCCAGGCACAGATGCTCGCCGCGCAATCGGTCAATGATCCATCCCTGCTCACGGTCGGCACCTACTACAACACAGCCCCGTAAGCGCACATCCGATCACAAAACGGACAGTCACAGATGTGGCTGTCCGTTTTGTTTTTTGGGAACTCTTTCAGCAACGAATCGTCTATGACGCACAAGGAGTAACAAACATGAAACAGCGCACCCTCTTATTCGTAGTCTTGATCCTCGCCCTGGCCCTCTCGGCCTGCGGCGGACAATCGGCCCTCGCAAACAACCGCGACAAATGGAAATCACAAGGCATCAGCCACTATCGCTTTGAACTGACCATCGCCTGCTTCTGTCCCTTCCGTGATGTGATCCCCGTCACCGTGGAAGTGCTGGATGGAAAGATCATCTCGATGACCAGCGCCGACGGCCAGCCCCTGTCCGAGGAATTCGCCTCCTCATTCGCCTCAGCCGCGACGGTGGACCTGCTCTTTGCCATCGCGGAGGAAAACATCGCCAACGCCGACCAGGTCTCCGTCACGTATGACGCGACCTATGGCTTCCCGACCTCCATCGTGGTGGACCGTATCGAGATGGCCGTCGATGATGAGATCTCGTACTACGCTGACAACTTCGAAGTGCTGAAGTAAAGCGAATCAAAAACCAGGTTTCTGAGCGAAACCTGGTTTTTCGTTTAATTCATCCACTGGGCCAGTATGCCCGAGTCAACCACAGTGATGCGGCGATTCTCCACCTGGATCGCGCCGCTGCGCTCCAACTCTTTTAGCGAGCGGGCCACCACCTCGCGGACCGTGCCCAAACGTGCGGCCATTTGCTCCTGCGTCCAATGCACGCCGCTCGTACCGCTCAGGTCATCGGGGGGAATTTCATTGATCAGCCGCGCCAGACGGTTCGTGACTTGATAGAAAGCCATCTCGCTGACCTTGGCAACCATGCCGCGCAACATGCGGCCGAAATTGGCCAGCACTTTTTGCGCAAAGGCCGGATGCGCCTGCACCAGGTTGCGCAACGTGGCGCTATCGATCACCCACATGCGGGCAAGCTCGAGCGTCTCCACATTGACCGGGTTGGCGCCGCCGTCGAACGCGGGCACTTCGGCAAAGGTATCCCCCTCCTGCAAAATGCGCACAATGTACTGCCGTCCCTGCGGCGAGAGGCGATGGATCTTGGCGCTGCCTTCGTGCATGATGTACAAACCATCACAGGGATCGCCCTCCCAAAACAACACTTCGCCGCGCTCATATTCACGCAACTGCATGTGGCCTGCAACTTCATCGAGCAGGCCGCCGCTGCAATCATCAAAATATTCATTGGAGCGCAGGGCGGTAATGCGCTGTTTCTTCTCGGTGGTAAGGATCTTCATAGCGAGGGGTCGCCAAGCAAAACTTCATCCCCGCCGCGATCGACTTCCCACGGGTAAATGGTGAACACGTCGGTGACGGCGGCATAGTAATCGGGGCGGCCGCTGCCAAAGAGGTTTCGATACGGGTTGAAATGCAAGACACAGGTTTCCGGGAATCCACCGGCGGCCGAAACGCGGTTCTTGACGGCAGTGATGGTGCGCCCCGAACCCCAGACATCATCCACGATCAATGTGGGACGTCCGCGCAACAGGTCGTCGGCAGGGAATTGCAGGAACTCCGGCCACGCCATGAGCTTGGCCTCTTCGCTGGCCAATTGCGCCGGGAAGTTGACCGCCGCCGTGAGCACATGGGTAATGTCCATGGCTTGGGCTAGCAGGCCGCCCGGCACGATGCCCCCGCGCGTGATCATCACCATCGCAGTGAACTCGCGACGGAATTGCGGGAGGAGTTGGTCGATGAGGCGGTCCACCTCCTCCCAAGTGATCATGATACGGCGGGATTCAGGTTGCAAGGGTCTCCTACTTCAAAACAGCGGCCAAAGGCGCGGGCGCAGCAATGCGATCTACTGATTTACCTTTTTCTTTGGCTTCTTCCACCTCACGCGCCCAGATATAGAGGCAGGTGTGATATGCCGTGCTGGTGTAAGAGCTGATCACACTCGAAACCAGGATGAAGAAGAAAAAGATCATCAAGCCAAGAGCAATACCAATGGCCGATACGGTCGTTTCGCCGCCGGAGGCATAGAGCGCGCCGCCACCGATCAGAACGGCGATGATGGTGCCGATCATAAACAACACGAAGCCGATCAAGCCAGTCACCCACTTGACGCCCACGGTGCTGATACCGATCAGCAACAGGTTGTTCTTGGTGATGTTCCAGACGCGCTCAAGACCTTTTTTGAGGTTCAGATCATCGATCACCATGGCGGGCAGGACAAGGAAGGCCGCTTCGGTCCACAAAGTATCGAGCAGGCCAGCACCAGCGCGCGCAACAGCCGCGCCAACCCCGCCCTTGTTGTTGCGGTTGGCCGCGTTCTTGATCAGGTTGACCACAGTCGAGACGGCAGCCAGGGTGAGGATATCAAAGAAGTCGCGGCGTACGATGGCAAATGCATCGGAGAGTTTGCCATCACCCTCGGTGAGATACTGGAAGATCAGGTACACCGTCATGGCAGAGAACATGTACGTGACAATGAACTGGACGAAGATCAGGATGGCGCCCATCACAAAAAGGACGATATTGCCGAATTCTGAGTCACCCACGAGCAAAGCCACGCCAACGATCGGGATGATGCCGATCACCGATACGATCCCGCCCACGACAAGAGCGAACAAGGTGGGCTTGAGCAGGTCACGGTCCTTGAAAGCCATCTGCCAGGCCTGCTTTAAAAAGTTCCAACCACGGCTAAACGATTCCATTTACATTCTCCTTTGGTAATTAGTGATTCGATTATAGCAAATTATTTCTTCATCGCCACGATCACCCCATCGCGGACCGGCAGGAGGCCGGTGATCCACCTGGGATCGTGCGTGATGCGGCGGGTAAATTCGCGTACACCCTCCGTTGCCGGGGACGTGTCGGTTTTGTCAAAGATCTGCCCGGACCAAAGCATATTGTCAATGATGAGTACCCCGCCCGGTCGCAGCTTGGACTCAATGATTTCGAGCGAAGCCGGATAGTCTTGTTTATCGATGTCATTGAAGATCAGATCGAAAGAGCCTTCGGTCTCCCGTAATGCTTGAACGGCTTCACTCTCGCGAAAGGTGACCACCGCATCCAGCCCCAACTTTGCGAGGTGATTACGGGCACGACGGGAGAGCTCAGCATCCCACACCACGTGGAAGACTTCGCCGCCTCCATTTTCTTTCACGGCTTTTGCGAACCATGCCGTGGAGTAGCCGTAGCCCGAACCCAACTCGAAGATCCGCTTTGCGCCGATCATCCGCGCAACCAGGTAGCATAGATGTCCCGAAGTTGGACCGATGATGGGAAATTTCGTCTTTGCGGCGATCTCTTCCATCGCCATCATTTCCGCATCGCGCGGAGGGACAAGGGTGTCGAGGTACTGCGCTACCTTAGGGGAGATGAGGTCGGTCATGTTGGCTCCTTGAGAATATGGATAAATGGGGATGGAAATCACAACAAACTCGTCGGCTCGACCTCGATGCGCCAGCCTTCGAGATTCAATCCACGCAGCAGAGCGGACGGGTCCGGGCCGCGCAGGAGGATCTGCCAGCGATAGAAACCGTCCATCTTGGCGAAGAAACAAGGCACAGCGGATGCGCTGGTTTGGGTGCGTTTTGCCGATTTGATGCGCTCTTGCAATACCGCCAGCACGCGCTCAGATTCAGCTTTGGCCTTTGCCTCCTCGCTGTGACGGAACTCCAACCGCGCCACACGGCCAAAGGGCGGGTACCCAAGATCGCGGCGATAGGTCAACTCGCGCTGTTGAAAGCCGTCCACGTCATGCCCCGCCGCGGACTGGATCACGTAATGGTCCGGCGCGAAGGTTTGCAGGATGACCTTGCCCCCGCGCGCCGACCGTCCGGCCCGGCCCGCGACTTGAGTCAGCACCTGAAAGGTCCGCTCGGAGGCGAAGGGATCGGGCAGGTTGAGTCCCACGTCGGCGAGGATGATGCCCACTAGGGTCACCATCGGCAGGTCGAGTCCTTTGGCGAGCATTTGCGTGCCAACTAAAACATCCGCTTGATGGTTGGCGAAATGATTCAGGATGATCTCGTGCGCGTCTTTCTGGCGGGTGGTCTCCCAATCCCAACGCAGGGTGCGCACACTCGGGAACATGGCCTGCACGTCACTCTCAACCTTCTCACTACCAAGCCCATATTGACGGATCTGTTCACTGCCACAGACAGCGCACTTCTTCGGCATGGTGCGCGAATAGCCACAGCGATGACAGAGCAATCCATTCTTATCCACATGGAAGGTCAGCGGCGTGTCACAGTTGGGGCATTTGAGCGTGGTGCCGCAATCGCGGCAGAAGACATACGTGGCTGTGCCGCGACGGTTGAGGAAGAGAATGGCCTGCTCGCCGCGTGAAAGAGTCTCGGCAAGAGATTCGGCCAGTGCGCGGCTGAAGATTCCGCGGTTGCCTTGCTTCAATTCCGCGCGCATGTCCACGACCGAGACGGGAGGCAGTTGCGATTCGGTCACGCGCTGCGGGAGGGAGAGATAACGAAGCCCCGACTCTTTTCCCGCAAGCGACATTTGTTCGATCGTCGGAGTCGCAGAGCCCATCACAAAGACTGCTCCGCAGATACGCGCGTAATGCTGGGCAGAATTCACCGCATGATAGAACGGCGGCTCGGATTGATAATACGAACCATCGTGACACTCGTCCACAACGATCAAGCCGATGTTGTTCAACGGCGCGAACAATGCCGAGCGCGGACCGATGATGACCTTGAGTTTGCCCTCGCGCGCGCGACGCCACGTATCGTAACGTTCACCCTCCGAAAGTTTCGAGTGGACCAGCCCCACCTGGCCCGGGAAGCGCGACAGGAATCGGCGCACGGTCTGCGGCGTCAGCGCGATCTCGGGGACGAGGATGAGCACCTGTTTTCCGCGACGGATCGTTTCCTCCGCCGCGCGAAGATAAATTTCGGTCTTGCCGGAGCCGGTCACGCCGTGCAAAAGGTAATTGGTAAATGGAGATTGGTAATTGCCGAGGGCGTTAACGATTTCATGCAGCGCCGTTTTCTGTTCGGGCGTCAACTCCACTGCCTGTGTACTTGTGTACGTGTCTACCTGTTTACCCACCCTCTCCAACGAATCGCGGAACACCTCATTCTCGAACAGGCGGATCAAGCCGCGCTCTTCGAGCTCCTCGAGGTCGGCCAGTTTGCATCCGCTTTCGGCGTAGATCCACGAGAGGTTGACCGCATCCGCGGCCTGGATGAGGACTCGCAGCGCCCGTTGCCGACGTTCCAACGTCGCGGGCGTGGAGCCCAGATCGGGCATCGCCTCTTCCGCCTCCCCCGGCGGGACAGCCAATTGCGCAACGCGCACCAGCTTCGGGCGGACTCGCGGCGGCGGCAGCACCGAGCGCGTGTGCAATATTCCCTTGCGGGCGAGCATCTGCGCGGTCTTGCGCCAGTCCACCTTTGCGAAGTGCCGGTCGATCTGACGTCCGCGGAGGGGACCTTTTTCGGTGAGCAATTTGATGATGCGCGACGCAACCGTCGATACATCGAGATTCGATAATTCGTTCTTCGAATATCGAAGTTCGAATATCGTATCAGCCTGCTGGCTCAACCCTGCAGGCAGCATCAAGTCCACCATGGCGGCCAGCGGTTGAAGGTAGTGTTCGCTCATCCATTGAGCGAGGTGGATCTGCGCAACGGTCAAAACCGGCACGGGGTCCAGCACCGAGGCGAGGGGTTTGGTCTCGGCTACGGAGGCATGCTCCACCAATTCCAGCACCACGCCCTGGACAGTCTGCTTGCCAAACGGCGCCGTGACCAGCGAGCCGACGGCGAGAGTCCCGGCAAGATCGGAGGGAATCGAGTAATCGAATACCCCACTGACAGCGGGAAGGTTGACGGCAAGGCGCGCGAACATGGGATGATTATAACCCTGTGATTTGGATATAATGTCTGGCAAGGAGAGCCATTATGAGTCTGACCATCATCGTCATTGGTGTGATCGCATTGCTGGTCGTGATCGTGCTTCTGGTACCGGTCATGCAGCGTGCGAACAAAGTGGAACTGACCGCGCCTTCCGATACCAAACCCGAATGGATGCGCGACATGCCGCCCGCGGAAACAGTGGCCAAGACACTGGCTGACGGCGAAGGCATCACAGTCTTCGATTATGAGCACGGCGAGAAACTGGCTGCGCCCTTCGCCGAACAGATCGAGGACATCGTGCGGGCAGGCATGCAAGCCGACCCTGAGCTGGCAGAGGTGAAGATCGACTTTGGCACAGACAAAGATCAGACGCTCGAGATCTGGGTGAACGAGAAGAAATACAAAAGCATCAGCGAATTGCCGGACGAGCGCCTGAAAAAGCTCATGCGCGATGCAGTACAAAGGTTCCGAAACAAGTAGGCGGGAATCTCATTCTGATAAAAACAAAAACTCGCTCCGGCATAGTCCGTGAGCGGGTTTTTTGTTCAGGATCGGTCTGGGTGCGAAGATCGTTATCGCGTTTTCAGCACTACCGCTGCGCCATACCCCACCACCTGGCCATAATCCCCGGTCACATCGCCGGAGGTGGCGTGGTGGAGAACATGGACCTTGTCCGCGCCCAACTCGCGCGCAGCCCACAAAACCGAGGCAACGGCGGCATATCCGCAGGCAAAACCTTTTCCGGTCTGTTCCGCATCGAAAATACGCTCAGGCGCAAACGATTCGAAACGATTAAGCATTTCCCTGTCGAGCCTATGGGCGGTCTTTTGATCGTAGAAGTGAGAGAGATCGGTGCTTGCAACGAGCAGGGCATTTTTATCTTTGAGCACCTGCGCCAGCGCCATGCCGAGTCCGTGCGCGACATCGGCCTCTTGTGCGCGGACCATGACCGGCAGCAATTTGAATGCGCCGCTCAAGGCGCGCTGCAGGAAAGGCAGTTCAATTTCAAGCGAATGTTCGCGATCGTGGGCAATGGGAGAAAGGCCGAAGCCAAGTTCAGATTTGAGGACAACATCGAGCTCGGTAACTGCAGATCGATCCACGGGGACGATACCCAGCGGTGTGCCATACGCACCATGGGCAGTGGTGAGCAGTGGATGAACTTCGAAGTCGTGATAAGGTGAGATGACGGCAACCAGGTCAAACGTCCGGTTGCGAAGCGGGGCGAAGGAATAGGCCGCAATAGGGCCGCTGTAACGATGCCCGGCGTGAGGCGCGATGACGGCGGTCACCTCCCCATCGAGTTCTGGAACGTTGGCCGAATCGAGGTAGCCATCCACGCTCTTCGCGAGACGGTCGCGATTGCCTTCATACCAGGTGCCCGCAATGGGCGAGGGGCGGATATCGAGATGTGTCATTAAAAATATTGTAGCACTAAAAAAATCCCCGCTCTTTGAAAGAGCGGGGATTTTTTGTTACGGGATGCTGTAGCTTTCGATGATGTCGCTGAGAACGCCGATGTACTGTTCTTCAGCCGAGTTCGTCCATTCGATGGTGATCATCAAGAAGTAGAACAGCTCCGGTTTGCGGACTTCGAAATACGAGAAGCCCGAGTAGCCGCCCGCTTTCGACGTCCACTCGAGGCGCTCGGAACCGTCGGGCTGGATCTGGTCGCCGGTCACGCGGATATCGCCGGTCTGGCCGGTGTTCGAGTAGAAGCGGTTGAGCAGGTCGAGCGCGAACTTGCCATGCTGCGAGCCGACAAATTGTTCGCCGTCGTTGTAGACGATGTTCTCCACCAAGGCGAGGCCATCGGGGCTCTTGAACTGGTCAATGTAATAGTTGTCGCCGCTGGCCTGTTGATAGACCCAATCACTCGGCACCTGGATCTGGTAGAGATTGTTTTGATCGGTGAAGGTGGTCATGCCGCCGGAGTTGTTGTTGTTGTTGTTGTTATCGGCAGGTTGGGGAGGCTTGGCGGTGGGCTGTTGCTGTGGCGGAGGCGCTTGCGTAGAGTTGTTGACAGGCGGAGCCTCTGCTGTCTCGGGCGCGGCGCCAAAACTGCACGCCATGCCAACCAGCATCACGAAGGCCACGAACGAAAATAAAACGACAAAACCTTTGTTCTTCATGCTCATCTCCTTTGAGTTGGGTTTCGTTAATTTTAGTCGCGATTTGCGAAGCGTAAAGGTTACTCGTGCAGGATCTTTTGCGTAGCCTTGAAAGCCAGCGGAGGAAGATTCGATCGCTCGAACCAATCGACCGCATCCGCGTCATCGCCCGGAATGGGCGTGCCCGCTTCGACCTCCGCAGCGTAGACGATGATGAAGTCCGCCCCGCGCGGATGCTCGCGCCCGGCCACCACCTCCAGCACGCGCGTCACACGGACGGTGAGGCGGGTCTCTTCGTAGCACTCCCTCTCGGCCGCCCGGGCGGGATCCTCCTCCGCATCCACGAAACCGGCGGGCAGAGTCCACATGCCGCGAAACGGTTCATTGACGCGCCGCACCAACAGCACGCGGCCATCCTGTTCCACCAGGACAGCCGCGGCAACTTTCGGGTCGGCGAAGTAGATCCAGCCGCAGTCCGGACAGACCGGGCGTTCCTTGCCGAATTTATGCTCGTGCGTCACTTTCGTTCCGCAGCGAGGACAATGGTTGACTTGGGTGAGGGCCATGATTAAATAGTAGAGCGAGATATTCTCTCGCTCTACGGGCAGGTTATTTCGATCGCCACTTCTTCGCGGCAAGACGTTGGATGATGAACATCGAGGCGGCACCGAGCAGGGCGGTCGCTCCGAAGGCGATCATCCACGCGGAGGGGATGAGCAGCGGGGCGGGTTGCGGTTCGGGGGCGGGGACAGTGTCGCTGGGTTCCTTCTCGGCCGGGGGTTCATCGGCGGCACGGTTGGGATCGGCGGTCTCTTCCACCACCGGACCGGTCATGGCCGCATCCATGGTTGCATCAGGCTCGGCTGGCGCCTCCGTGGCGGCGGGCAAGGCTTCCATTATCAGGGGAGCTTCGGCGGCATCGTTTCCATCACCGCCGCCGGATTGAGGGCGGAGATTGTCAACACCCCCGCCGACTCCGTATGCGGCTTGCGGTGCGGAAGCGGCCAATTGCCCAACCTGATTGGTGGCAAACGTAAAGAAGAAGAGCAGGGTTGCCAGGGCAGTGGCAAAACGGAAAACCGGGTAACTGCGCGGCAATGGCGGTTTCTTACCGACCATGGCGTAGGTGAGTGTGAAATTACGGGGGGCGCGTCGTTTGGGAAGTTGGCGGAGCAGACCGCGGGACTCGCGCAAGGCTTGCAAGGTGGCGGCCAGTTCGGGGTCGGAGGTGAGGCGTGACTCGAGGCGCGTAGAATCGGACGGGCTGGTCTGCCCGTCCAAATATGCTGAGAGAAGTTCAACGTCTTTGAAATTCATGCCTTTGCCTCTTCGATATTCAGACGGAACGCAGCGGGCAAAAGTTCCCAGAAGTCTTGCAAGCATTCACGCAGACGCAGACGGGCGCGGGCGAGACGACTCTTGATGGTGCCCAGCGGCGTGCGGACTGCGGCGGCGACCTCGGTGTAGTCGAGTCCTTCGATGTCGGCCATCACCACCACGGCGCGGAAGTCGGTCGGCAGGGCGTCGAGGCAGTGCTGGATGGCGTGCTCGAGTTCGTCGGCTTCGAATTGTTGTTCGGGATTCATGGAGTTGTCGGCCAGCCAGCGCGGGGAATCCATTTCGTCGCCGTCGTCGGTTTCGGGTTCGAGCGGAGTCGTCGGTCGGCGTTTCTGGCGGCGGAGTTCATCGTAGCAGGCGTTGGTGACGGTGCGCAAGAGCCAGGCCTTGAACGATCCCCCGCGATACGAGTTGATGGCGCGGAACGCGGAGATGAAGGCTTCCTGCGAGGCGTCGGCGGCTTTGTCGGCATCGCCGAGGATGCGCAAGGCGGTATTGAACACTGTGTCCTGATAATGAAGGACAAGGGTGTTGAAGGCGTCGAGGTTGCCGTGTTGGGCGTCTTGGATGAGGGCGGGTTCGTTCATCGGAGAAGGATGGTTGGCGATTGGCTGTTGGTTTTATACTGGAGGCAGGCTTTGATATCGTCTTGATCCAGGTCGGGGTAATTTCGGAGGATCTCTTTTTCGCTCCAGCCTTGAGCGAGCAGGCCCGTGACGAATTCGACAGAGAGGCGAGTCCCTCTGACGATGGGCTTTCCAACGAGAATGCGAGGGTCAACAGTAATACGATCTTGCCAGTTCATGACGAGTTCCTTTGTCGAGTGGTATTTTATCATGTTTCGATTGACAGGCATAACACCAGCCGCTGTGATTCCCGTGTCGCAGAAAAGGAAGAATGGCTGATCTTGCAGACCTGCCATTGCTTTCAGCGCGGAACAAATTCATCGCCCCGATATCCATCGGGAAAGGTCACGGAGAAAACGTTCAGAAATCGAGCTGTGGTGATTTTCTCTTTCGATCATCCAATTGGCCGCTTTGGGAAAAAGTGAAAATCCAGCGATCGTTCAGACGATGCTACAATCAGCGGGGAGTCGACAGTTGACCAACCACTTCAACCAGGAAGGAAACAGAAAATGTCCATTGTGGTTCTTTGTCCCTCATGCAACGAAGAAAATTTTGGCAGCGCCCTGCATTGCACCAAGTGCCAGACAAGCCTGGTCGGGGTGCCGAGGCAGGACAAGCCCGATTCAAACCCGCTGACCTCCTTGCAGCAGGAAACAGAGCAAGCCGGCGCCGCGGCAACAAACGCGACCGCCGCGCAGAGAATCGATATTCTGCCAAGTCCGGCTGCCGGCAACTACATCGCCATGCTGGCAGAGATCCGCTCCTGGGGCATGTGGTCGTTGGGATTGGGCGCATTGCACCTGATCACTTCTGGATTTCTCAGCGCGCCGTGGGGCATCCTCCTTGTGCTGGTCGGACTGGCATCTTTCTATTTTCGTTCCGCATCCATGTTCGTCATCTATGCGTCCACGCTGGCCTGGGCGGCATTGTCGAATGTGATCAGTTTCAACGCAGGTTGGGTTGCATTCGGTTTGTATCAGTTTTACCTTGCGTACCAGGTCTTCCAGAAATATCACCTTTTCCGTGACGCAGAGGAGAACATGACTGCACTGGAAAACGCAGACAGTGCCGCAAACCAGACTCCGCCCAGCGCCGCATCGCGCTTCTTCCCATGGCTGGCACCCGCGTTTGGCTGCTTTTCCACCATCGCATTTGTGATTTTGGTTGTGGCCGTGTTCATTGTTGCGCTCGCTTCCGAAGGGCAGGCGACGCTCCCAGACTATGTGGGGTTCATCGAAGGCTTGATCGTGAATTTCGGTGTTTTGGGAATCGCGATCGGGGCGGCTACGCTGTTGTCCAAGTATGGAAAGAAAGGGCTGGCGATCGCCGGCATCATCGGAGGCGTGCTCACGATCGTGTTGGAATTTGCCCTGCTCTTCTTGCCATAGGTTAATAAAGGAACATCCCCATGCAAATCCCTCCATCTCTCCGCGCATTGATCGAATCCGGCGCGCACGCCCACATCGTAACCATGAACAAAGACGGCACGCCGCACGTAACGCTGGTCTGGATCGGCGTCGAGAACGATGAGATCGTCTCGGCGCATCTGCCGCGCAACCAGAAAGTTCGCAACATCGAACGCGATTCGCGCGTGATCATTTCGCTCGAGGCGACCACAAAGAGCAATTACGGCCTGACCGAGTATGCGGTCATCCACGGCACAGCCCGCATCACCGAGGGCGGAGCGCCGGAACTGCTCCAGAAGCTGGCGTACGTGTACATGGGGCCCGGGGTCAAATTCCCGCCGATGCCGAACCCTCCGCCCGGCTACATCGCCCGCATCCGCGTGGACAAGGTCGAGGGCGTGGGTCCGTGGGTGGGCAAATAACCTGTCCATCCATCCCTGAAAAGCGGGACGCGATCCGCAATCTTTTCCAGAATGTCCAGGCCTGCCCAATGGTTTGGACATTCTGTGGTTAAATATTCCCGAACGGGAATGCCCGTTATCCTTCATTAGCATTTCAAGGAGATGATCTTATGGACACCGAGTCTGCTTCCGCCCCCGTAAAGAAAGACAACCGCATCCTGTTATTGATTCTCGGAGCCGTGGTATTGGCGTGTTGCTGTTTGGTTGGCATCGCCGCCCTCGGAGGGGCGGGATATTTCTTTTATTCCAGCAGTCCCTCGGCGGTTGTGCCGGAAGCAGAAGCTCTTGAAGCAGCGTCCCCGCAAGACCAGCCGAACGAATTACCGAATGCAGAGCCGGGTGCTCCCCAGGAGACATGGCTCGCCTCCCCCACCGATCTGGAGAGTCTCTCCGGGGATATCGGAATCGTTCAATGGGAATTGTTGCAAACCACACCGGGTGAGTTCCGCGTGTGCAATTCCCTGCAGGGCATGAGCTGGGCTTATTATCCCAACCAGGCGTTGAATTGCATTTACATCACCGCGGCCGGGACAGACCTGAATAGCGCCATCCAGGATATGTTCAGCAACGGCCAGCTTTTCCCGGATGAAGTGGAGGTCAAATCCTCGCTGAACATTCCATACGAACACGCCGTCTACGTGGGGACTCATTCCAACGCCCACACCGTCATCGACATGTTCGTGATGGATGGCGGTTATCTGTATTGGGCCAGTGTCACGATCGGCACGCCCGCCGGGGTCTTGCCAATGGAAAATTACGGATACTCCGCCGAGGCCATCGACACGTTCCTCTACAACGTGATCCAGCTCAACATGCAAAGAACCCAGTAAACCCGATGTTGAAATCCCTGCTTCGTTCCACTCTCTACCAAACCGAAAAGCTGGCACAGCGTGCACGCTTCGCATCCCTCTCCGCGCCGCAAAACGGCTGGCCGACCCTGCTGGGGATCTCCTTCCCCAAAAGCGGAACGCACTTGCTCGACCAGATCCTGCTTGGTTTTGCACAGGTCGCGCCGTTCGCCAAACGCGTCCATTCGTTCTATGCGGAATACGAAGGTGAGACTGGCGCCAAGCGCAAACCCGAACAAGCTCTCGCCTGGCTCGACGCGCTCAGCCCGCTCGATGTGGCCTCAGCGCATCTCTTCGCCCGCCCCGAGGCGGTCGCCCGGGTGACGTCGCCGCGATTCGCCCCGTACTTCATCTTCCGCGACCCGCGCGACGTGGTCGTCTCGCACGTCTTCTACGTCA
>CAYNQA010000043.1:0-15203 GCA_964399225.1 uncultured Anaerolineaceae bacterium | reverse complement strand
GCCACTGCGGGCCGCTGTAACCACCGAAGAGCAGGCCGCGCTGGAAGGAATACGCAACATCCGAGGCGGTCAGGTCAGCGCCGTCGTGGAACTTCACACCGGAGCGGATCTTGAAGGTATAGGTCGTGCCATCTTCCGAGAGTTCCCAGGATTCGGCCAGCATCGGCACGAACTTGTCGGTGTGCTCGCCATCATAGAAGACGAGGGTCTCGTAGACGTTCTGGATGATCTCCATACCGGCGGTTTCGTAGGAAAGAGCCGGGTCAAGGGTCTCGGGCTCACCGATCTGCGCCGAAACGTAGGTCGTCGCATCCTTCGAACTAGCGGGACCTTCATCCATAGGAGCCGGGGTGGGCTCATCCGCCGGAGCGGTAGTGGGCTCGTCGGCCGGAGCGGGGGTCTCGGCAGGAGCGCAAGCCGCAAGAATCATGCTGGCAAGGACCAGCAGGCTAAGCAAAGCAAATAGTTTACGCATGGGTCTCCTCACAAATTTTGAAATGGTTTGGTTTGGCGTGCCTTACAGAGAAGGACAATAGTGCACTCGCGACCGGGCCACCTCCTTTCAAAATATGAAAGTGCGATGAAAAGGATGGATGACATCGCACACACCGGGCAGATTATAGCAAAGGACGGTAAAAAACTTCACACCAATTGACCGCTCAAGGTAAAACCGGGATCGCCAGCCAGGGAGCGCCATACAGACCCGTTACCCCGTCCAGAGGAGAGGCGAAGGGATAGGCCACCCCGGCGTACCAATCGTAGCCGTTCTCGTTATAGATCGGGGCGAGCGGCAAGTCTTGCGCCAGCAAAGATTCAACCACCAGCATCTCCTGTTGGGCCGTGGTCAGATCCGGCGCAAAACGGAAAGCGAGACAATGCTGTGCCAATTCCACACGTTCGTACCCGAACGGATTCGCATCCCCAAACCAATCGCAAAGATACAAAGGCAGGCGCGACAAGCGCCATCCCAACAAGGCCACATCATAATCATGGCTGTCATACACGCGGAACATCACATCCGGCAACTCGGCAGTTTCCAAGTTGATATTCAACCCAAGCACGCGCATCGATTCAACTACAGTCCCCGCCACACTGACGCGAAGAGGATCCTCCTGTGCGACCAGCAGCGTCATCGCCGGCGACATCTGCCCACCCCGCCTCAACCCCGACCCCGGGCGGGCTGTACCATCCCAGGCCGGTTTCACATCCCAGGTGTAGCCGCCCTCTTCCATGACGCGCACTGCCTCCGCCAGTCGATTCGACGGCGGCAGACCCTCGCACGGAAATTCCACATCAGATGCGATGCCGAACTGTGTCGAAGAGAGGATCAACCCATCCGGATAATGCACCAGGGATGAGGATCCGCCATCGCCCATGCAAGCGATCGCGCGGCGCAGGTTTATATCGCCCATGACCGGGCGTGATAGGTTGAAAGCAAGCGCACGCAAATTACTGCGGGCGAACGCCACCAGTTGCGGCGTGACCCCAGTAGCCGGCAGCGGCAGAGACTCTCCCTGCGCTGGCGGTGTAACGCCGCCGTCATTCAGCACCACGTTCACGTCACCATCGAACAATGCCTGTACCGCGGATGCCTGATCAGGATACATACGGTAAAGTGCCCGGTCGAAGTTGGGCTGTGCAAATGGGAAAAATGGGTTGACGGGGTTTTCGAACTCCCCCGCATCACGTCGCCCCGGGCGGAAGGGGCCAAAAGTCGGTTCGTTCTCTGCGGGCAAGGCATACAATGCCTGACGTGCGAGCGCGAACACAGTCTCCTTATCGGCACCACGGGCTGCGATGCGCGTGTTAATGCTGTTAATCTCATCCTGCTTTGCATAGATCAACGTATTAACTTCGGAAAAGGCCGGGCTCGAAGGATCAAGGAAGGCAAGCTGGCTGGTCAGGTCAGTCAGTTCACGTTCGAGCTGGGAGCGCTGGTTTTGCAGACTCAAGATCTCCTGATCGAGGTCCGGGTTGGGTGTGAGAAGGGAAGCGGCCTCAACCAGCTTTGGCCCCCAATATGCGGAGTGAACGATGGGTCCCTGCAAGGCGCCATACTGCCAATCAGCAATGGAAGGCTGGGATCGAAAATAAAAACGAACGGTCTGCGGGTTGAGCGCTTCGGCACGCGCGAGAATGGCCGGGTTGTAAGCGGCGCCCCAATCGAGGCCGAGTTGGAATTGAAGCGCAGTGTTAACAGTGAAAGCCACATCCTGCGCGGTCAGTGGAGAACCATCGGACCAAAACAGGTTTGCGCGCAATGTGACATTGGCGGCCAGCATTCCGGAATCTGGTTCAAGAGGCGAGACCGTGCCGGCAATGTATGGTTCCACCGCACCGCTCGCCGGCGACAGGCGGAAAAGGCTTGGCCAGAACTCGGCTTGCACCGCGCGGTTATTGTAAGCCGTACCGGGCTCGTCAAAATAAGCCCACACGTTGGTGAGTTGTGTCCCGCCGATCAGCGCAAGGCGGATCACATCAGCATGCGGGACAGATGTGGGTGGAGAGACCTGGGTGGGTGCGGGGGTTTCGGTGGGCGCGGAAGAATCAACGGGCTGGCACGCGGTCAGCAAGACCGCGGCCAGCCAGAGGGTCAGAAAGAAGCGGCGATACATTAGGGAGCCAGGCAGGATTCGCCGTAGTCAAATGTCTCGATGGCGTAGAGGTCGGTGGCGGCAGTCGGGTCGAGGGCGAAGTTACAAAAGTCGAAACGGGCTGCGGCGATCTCGATACGGTTGTAGAGCGGAATGGCCGGCAGGTCGGCGGCGAAAATGGTTTGTGTTTCGCGGAAGGATGTGAGGTAGGCGGCTTCGTCGGGCATGGACTGGGTGGCGGTTTTGCAGGCGGCATCGAAGGCGGGGCTTTCGTAACCGCTCAAGTTGGTGCCGACCCAATTGTTGCTGGCGTTGGGAACCTGCGTGCTGGTGAAGCGCGAACACGGCGGCAGGATGGTGGTAACGGCCATGGAGTAGGCGGCAAGATCGAAATTGCGTCCAAAGAGCGGGCCTTGCGGACCTTCGTTATAAAGCTCCGATTGCGAGAGGTGGATCAAATTCACGCCGATCTGGCAACTGCGCAAAGATTCAGCAAGAATATCGGCAACCTGCCTGCGTTGCGTGGCCGAGGTGGTAACGTAGTTGATCACCAGCGGGGTGCGCGATGGAACACGATCCACGCCGATGGCTTCGCGCGGGGTGGCAGCATTATTATCATAGTCACGCCAGCCCAGGCTGTCGAGGATGCGCTGTCCCTCGACCGGGTTATATTCATATTGGGTCAAGTCAGATGCGTAGATGGGATTCTGCGCCGAGACGTATGTATCAGGGACCGGGATCAGGCCGAAGAATACGTTATCCACCATTTTCTGCCGGTCGAGGCAATAGGCGATCGCCTTGCGCAAGCGCGGGTCACCAAAGAAATCGGGACGGTCATTTTGAACGGTGGGGCTGTAGGCGTCATCGTAAGAGGCCGGTTGAATGCCCATGGCCAGCCATTCCATGGTGGGTGTTTCGCCAAAGTAGGATTGCAATTGACCGGTGCGCTTCAACTCCTGCAACAGGCTGACATGCGCATCAAGATGGACGCTCGAATCGATCAGGTCACAGCGGCCTTCGAGCAGTTCGCTCATGGCGGTATCGGGATTGGGCGTGATGCGGAAGATCAACTCATCGAACTTTGGAAGGCCTTCTTCGGCGCGGTAATAATACTGATTCTTTACGAGGCGGATGGTGTCCCCTTCCCACGATTGGATCGCATATGGGCCATACCCCATCGGCACGCGATTGGCGAGATCAACGCTGAGCAGGTCTTTGGGAGTGAACTGTCCCCACAATGCGCTCGGCAGGGGAATCCAAACGTTGGTGAAATAGGTCGGGTCCACGAAGCCAGGCATACCGAACCATTGGACTGTCGAATCATCTGCCGCTTCATAAGATCTGGTGCGCTCAATGACATACTTGGAGCCGGGCGTGTTGCTGTCTTCAGCGGTCAGGAATGCAAAGACCGAATCATTTGCGGTCACCGGAGAACCGTCCGACCATTTCAAGCCTTCCACAAAACGGAACTCCACAAACATCTGATCCATGGTCAGCGGCGAGTTACCGTCAAAAGTGATGGCGCAGTCATCGTTGCGGCAACCGGCCGGGCGCACACGCGTGCCGGCCTTGAGCAGGGTCAGGGCGCCGCTCGCATCCACCACCTGATCGCCCGCCTGCACGGTAACAGGCGTGAGTTGGGCGCTGCCGTCTTGAATGTTAGGTATCTTCTGGAGAATGCCCGGCTCATAATCGTAACCGACTGAATCATAAGGCGCATCATAAATGGCTGCCAGCACACTGCGTGCCGATGCATTCATCTCTCCGAGAGGATAAAGGGTGTTGGGCTGTTCGCCGATGCAAACGCTCAATACACGAGAGGGAATGCTGGTGGGTGTCACAGCGGGCGTGACCGTGGCCAGGGTGAATGGCTGGGTGGGCAATTCACCCGGGGTCTCGGTGCCGCCAATTCCAAACGGCACACAGGCAGAGACGACCAGCACAACCAGCAACAAGGCAGGCATCAATTTGCGGTGACGAATTTGCATGGGAACGTCCTTTTCCATCAGGATACTTTTTTACGAAACAGAACGAACAATAACACAATGACGGCCGGCACAAAAACCAACATGCTCCAACCGAACGCCTCTCTCACCGACGGGACAGCGGGTGAGGCCGTTGCTTGCGGGAGAGGTGTCGGGGTTGCAACTCCGCGCTGGATTTTAACCTGACTCGCATTTTGCGGGCCAAGTTCTTCGGTGCCATCCCACAACCCGTTCGAGCGCAGAACGAAAGCGGTCACCTTCCAGGAATCTTCCTCGGTCAGGCTGCCCGGATCCCAAAACGGCATGGCTGCGCGGATATAGGATTGCAGTTGAGCCGCATCTGTAAACTTTGCAAGGGCACTCTCGCCCACTACACCAGGGATGGACTTGGGTAGTGTGAACCCGCCCTCGTATGGCACCCCGCCATGGCAACCCCGCTCCCAGCAATATTGCTCCTCGGGCGGATACGCCGCACGGAACTCGTCGGTGAGGCCTTGTCCGCGGTCACCGTGGCAGGGCAGGCAGGAAAGCCAGTACACTTGCGCGCCAAGATCGGCCTGCGAAGGCGCGGCTGGCAAGGTCGGTTCGGCAAGACGGTCTGGAGTGGGAGTAAGCGATTGCGCCGAGATGGCGGAGGGGCGCAGGAAAAATGTCGAGGCGAGGATCACAAGTCCAAGCGCAAGCAGGAGCGGGGAAAGAAGGAAGCGGTTTTTCATCTGAGGTTGGCGGGGATTCTAACATGATGCCCCCTGTCATCCTTTTGGAAATCTTACAATTCAATGAGAACTCAATTCGGCGTATTGACATCCAAATTGAAGTGTGTCATACTCCCAATATCGTTCGGGGGGCAAGGCCAATCGACTGCCATCCTTATGAAAGGAGGAGGTGATGTCCAACATGGATAGTAGTATGCAACCCCGCGCTGTGGCATCCCTCCTCAAGTAAGTAGGACGCCACAGCGCAAACAGGCGCCGCCCGCAAGGGCGGCGTCCTGTTTTGATACGATATAATCACGCCATGCAATCTCCCTTTCTTCAAAAAGTTATTCGTTGGATCGTCCCCCTCGCCGCGCTGACCGTCTTCGCGGCGTGGATGTACATTGCCCCGCCTGGCTTCTTCGGCAAGGCCGACGCGATCGGGTATGCGGTCTGTCATCGCATCGGTGAGCGCTCGTTCCACATCGGCGAGATGCAGCTTCCGCTTTGCGCACGCTGTTCCGGCACATTCAGTGCGGCAGCGATCACCATGCTCTTTCTTGCGGTCGTTTCGGGCAAGCGCAGCGGCATGCCTGCCAAAAAATTCTACATCCCCTTCCTGTTGTTCTTCCTGGCGTTTGGGCTGGACGGCGCGAATTCATACCTGTATCTGCTCAAACAAACCACCGGCGCGCTTGGACAGATCCCCAATCTTTACATCCCCAATAACACCTTGCGCATTTTCACCGGCAGCGGCATGGGAATGACGATGGCCGCCTTCCTCGTCCCTGCTTTCAATCAAACGGTCTGGCGTGACCCTGATGCGGAACCCGCCCTCGCACACTGGAAGCACTTCCTGACTCTATTCGGCATCCTCCTCGTTGCAGACCTGCTGTCGTTGACCGAATCACCGATCGCGCTCTATCCGCTTGCGATCATCAGCACACTCGGCGTGCTGGGCCTGCTCTCGTTGATCTTCGGCATCATTTGGTTGATGCTCATGCGGCAGGACAATACTTTCACCCACGCCCGCGAGTTGTGGTTGATGAGCCTGGCCGGGCTCACCCTCGCTCTGTTGATGGTCCTCTCGATCGACCTGTTGCGATACAATCTGACCGGAACGTGGGGAGGCTTTCCCCTCGGGTAGTGCCGCAACCTAAAGGTAACGGCACAAGGAGAATCGATGGAACTTCTTACCGGCATTTTTTCCGCTTTTGGGCTTTCGGCCAGCGCCGGGCTCAATGCCTACATTCCCCTGCTGGTCATCGGTGTGCTCGATCACTACACCGACCTGATCACCCTGCAAAAACCATGGGACACCTTATCCAACCCGTGGATATTGATCCTGCTCGGCATTCTGCTTATCATCGAAATGCTCGCCGATAAAGTGCCCGCAGTGAACCACCTCAACGACGCGATCCAGACTGTGGTGCGGCCAGCCGCTGGAGCAGTTGCCTTTGCCGCCAGCGCCAACGTCATCACCGACATTCACCCGGTCCTTGCGCTGGCATGCGGTCTGCTCGTAGCCGGCACCGTCCACTTGGGCAAGGCCACGGTGGTGCGCCCGGCCGTGACAGCCGCCACCGGCGGGACAGCCAACGTGCCGGTCAGCATTGCGGAGGATGTCGCCGCCACCGGCGTTTCCGTCCTCGCCATCATCGTGCCGGTCGTGATTGGCATAGCGCTGGTCGTAGCATTTGCCTTCCTGATCTCGTGGTGGTGGCAGCGCCCGGCAAAAACGTGATCCATCCGCGCATATGTCGCGGTAAAATAAACATAAAGGAGAAGAAATATGTCTGAAACCATCGGAACCCCCATGCCCGAAGCGCCGAAGAAGAACAACACCATGTTGATCGTCGGCATCGTTCTTGTTGTCGTCTGCTGTTGTTGTGCGATCGGCGCCGGTCTCGCCTGGCAGTTCGGCGACCAGATCCTGTACGAACTCGGCCTCTCGGTCTACTAGAATCAAAAAGGCCTCCGCTAGAACGGAGGCCTTTTTGATTCGAACAACTGCTGCAAATCCTTCAATGCTTCACGCGCAAAGCGCCGCGTTTCATCATCCATCTCTGCAGCGAGAAATTCATCTTCATCCAGCACGGTCTGCACCCCATTGGCCGAGACCCACAGATCCAAATACAAGTCCACATATTCCACGCGGCCATCCAAAAATTTTGCGGGGCGGGTGACGTTGCAGTAGTAGCCTTTCAACATGCCGTCATCGCGGTCGAAGATTGTAAAGATGTTATAGCCGCGCTCCGTGTAATACGTTTCCACAAAACGGTCGCCGCGCTTGAGCGTGGTATCCATGAACGGACGGTCATCACGGTCGAAGAACGCCTCGAGGGTCAACTGGTCTGCACTGCGCTCGCTCACTTCGCCCTCATAGCGCCAACTCAACTCGCCCTTCAAGTTCAACTTGTCCACAACGATTCTTTCAGGCATGTCCGAGACACTCCACTGAAAATTTGACGTTCACTTCCGAACCGACCTTCGGCGCCGTGGAGAGGTTCACTGTCAACCCGCCTCGCAACGTGACCCGGAACTGGTCGCGGTTGAAGACGACATCTTCGACGCGAGCCTTTACCTTCGCCCCATCTTCTGACTGTCGCAGCAATAACACCACATGGTCACCAACTTGATGTCCATGCGTGCATTCCACCTTCAACACGCCAATATCGATCTCCACCTGACACCCTTCGACTTCGCTCAGGGCAGGCCTGACACCTGACACCTTCGACACATCCCCCTCCACCACATTTCCGACTCCAAGGAATCGCGCCACCCACGCGGACATCGGGTCTGCCCACACATCAGCGGGCACCCCCTCGCGGAGGATGACTCCCTCGTGCAGGAGCAGGATGCGGTCCGCGATGGCGTAAGCTTCCTCCTGGTCGTGAGTCACATAGATGGCAGGGATGTTCGTATGATGCAATATCGCGCGGATCTCTTTGAGCAGGTCATCTTTCAACGCGCGGTCCAACGCGCCGAGCGGCTCATCGAACATCAATAGCCGCGGACGAGGTGCCAGCGCACGTGCCAATGCCACACGCTGTTGCTCTCCGCCGGAGAGATCGGTCACGCGGCGGGACTCGAATCCGCGCAGGTTGACGGTTTCCAATACCTCTGCAACACGACTCTCAATTTCAGTTTTGGGATTCAACACGAAGTCACCAAGGCTCGAAGGCACCAAGTTTTTATTTTCCTTCGTGGCTTCGTTTCTTTGTGCCTTTGTGTTCGTCTTCATCCTCAATCCGAACGCAACGTTGTCGAACACGTTCAGGTGGGGGAACAAGGCATAGTCCTGGAAGACCAGTCCAAAGTCACGGGCGTGAGGCGGAGTAGATGCGAGGTCGGCGCCGTCCCAGCAGACCTGGCCCGAGTCGGGGGATTCGAGTCCCGCGATGATCCGCAGCAACGTGGACTTTCCGCTGCCCGACGCGCCGAGCAGGCAGATCGTCTCGCCGGGGGCGACGGTGAGGGAAACATCCATGAGGAGCGGTTTGCCCTCGTAGGTTTTGGAAATATGATTTAGTTGCAGCATTAAAATTCTCCTGCGCCGGGCAGGCGTAGTTTCTCGATCAACAAGATTCCCGCCAGCGTGATCATCATCAGGATCGTGGACATCGCCATTGCCTGGCCGTAATTCATCCCACCGGGCTGGGAAAGGAAGCGCGCGATGGCGACGGGCAGGGTGGGAAAGTCCGGGCGGGAGAGGAGAGTCGCCGCGCCGAATTCGCCGAGGGAAACGGTGAACGCAAACGTGGATGCGGAAAGCACCGCGCGCGAAACGATGGGCCAATCCACCGTCTGCCAGATGCGGAAGGGCGAGGCGCCGAGAGTCGCGGCGGCGTGCCGTAATCGTTCGGGGATGGAGGCGAGCGCGGGTTGGAGGGTACGTATCACGAAGGGTAGGGCAATGATCGTGTGGGCGATGGGGATGATGAGGGGAGAAGTGATCAGTGACAAGTTATAAGTAATCAGTGGGATTGGTTTGTTGAAGGTGATGATGTAGCCGAGACCAAGAGTCACGGCGGAAGCACCGAGGGGAAGGAGGAGGAAAGAGTCGAGAATAGGCGTGAACCGGTTAGGACGTGTGAGGGCGGAAGCGGCGGGGAAGCCGAGCAAAAGCGATAGGGCCACCGTCGCGGCGGCGTAAGTCAGCGAGTTGCGGGCGGCATCCACCGGCGGGACGTAGAAGACCGAGCCGCGGCGGTTGATGAAGAGTTCGTTGTAGTAATCACCGGTGAGACCATATTGAATTTCTTCGCGCTGGCCACGATCGGCTTCGAGACGGGAGAGGGAACGCAGAGGCAGGGAGAGGAGAGGCAGGATAAAGAATGAGGAAAGAAGAAGGATGAAGGCTGAAACGAAGATACGCTCGCGGAGAGATTTTGCTTTGCGCGCAACGGAAGGCTTTGGCGCAGTCGGGACAAAGGCACTCTCTACAATGCGCGAATAAAGGATCGAAAAGGCCAGCGTGCAAAGCAACTGGATCAACGAAAGCAACGCCGCCATCGGCAGGTTGAGCAGCTGCAAGGCTTGAATGTAAATTTCCACTTCGAGCGTGGAAAATTGCGGACCGCCCAGCAGGAGGATAACGCCGAAACTGGTGAAGTCGAAGAGAAAGACCAACAGGCCAGCCGCCAGCATCGGTGCACGCAGCATCGGAAGCGTGACCTGCGTCCACGTGCGCCAATTGTCCGCGCCGAGGACGCGCGCGGCCTGCTCGAGTTTTGGGTCAAGGTGGCTCAACGCATTGCCAACGATGCGAATGACAATGGTTGTATTGTAGAAAACGTGGGCGAGCAGGATGGCAGTGATGGTGCCGGTAAATTCAAATGATGATTGAGGAAACAAAAACGACAGCCAGCCGCGCGGACCGAGCAGGGCATTAAATCCCGCCGCAACAACGACAGTGGGCAGCATGAACGGGATGGCAGTGATGGCACGCAGGAGAGGTTTGCCGCGAAAGTCGAAACGGGCAAAAAGAAATGCTGACGGCAAACCGAGCAGGAAAGTGAGGAGGGTCGAGAGGGCGGCCTGATAAAACGTAAAGCGCAAAACGAAAAAGATGCGCTCAAGATTCGCCGCAGTCACGGCAGAGAGGTCGAGGCTGAGGGCAAGGATCCGCGCAAGGGGCAGGAAGAAAAACAGCGCGAGGAAAAGAACAGCGGGCAGGATGCGGAATTTCATCGTTTGAAACGATACTCGATATTCGATGATCGAATATCGAGTATCGCGTTATCGAACTACTGCAGCACCGCCTGCATCCATTCCTGGATCCAGCGGTCGCGGTTGGCGGAGATCAGGTCAGGATCGAGGGTGGCGGGTTCGGTCGGAAGCGTCACATACTGGTGGAACGAATCCGGCCAAAACGCCTCGGGGCTGACGGGCAGCATGAACATCTGCAGCGGAATGTCTTCCTGGAAGGAGAGGCCGAGCATGAAGTCCACGAAGCGCTCGGCGGCGGCGCGTTTCTGCGTCCCGGCCAGAATGCCGACAAACTCAATTTGGCGGAAGCAGGTATCGGGTCCAAGAATGGAAGCGGTGGGCGATTGCTCGAGCTGCACGTCCGCGTAGATCACTTCCGCGGCGGGGCTGGTCGCGTACGAAAGCACCATCGGCTGCGGACCGCGTCCGCTCGATGCGGAGAAGTTGGTGTAGTAGGCCGTCTCCCAATCGTTGACCACCACGAGTCCGTTCGCGCGCAGGGCACGCCAGTAATCGAGGTAGCCCGGCTCGCCAAAATGTTTGATGGTGGCAAGCAGGAAGGCCAGCCCCGGCGACGAAGTGGCCGGGTTCTCCACAACCAACATGCCGAAGTATTCGGGCTTCAACAGATCTTCGAACGAAGCGGGCACGGCAATCGCATTCTTCTCGAAGAACGCGCGGTCGTAATTGATGCATACGTCGCCGTAATCCACGGGCAGGGCGCGGTTCTTCGCGTCGAGATGAAACTCGTCGGGGATGCCAGCCAACAACGGCGAACCATACTGCTCGAAAATTTCGGCATCAAGCGCGCGCGAGAGGAACGTGTTATCCACGCCGTAGAACACGTCGGCGAGCGGCGCACCCTTCGAAAGGATGGCCTTGTTGAGCGCCTCGCCCGTGTCACCGCCCGCCACGAACGTGACCTTGATGTTGTTTGCCTGTTCGAACGCCGCCAGCACAGTTTCGCTGATGGAGAATGAACTGTGAGTCAGGACGGTCAGTTGGACGGTCTCGCCGGAGAGCGGCTGTGTGGGCGCTTCAGTGACAATGCTCGCCTCCAGCGCGGACGGGTTGGCGGGTTCGCCATTGCCAGCCGTCACCTGCGTGGACGGCGCAAGCGGCGCGCACGCTGTTAGCAAAGCAAGAGTGAGAAGTAGGATACGTTTCATTGAATCTCCATTAATTTCGAGGAGTGCAGGCTTTAGCCTGCGACCTAAAGGTCGCACTCCAAGTTAATTTACTCGGCGATGCACGATCAGCAACAACCCAGAGGCGATTTGCACGTGCGCAACCTCGCCGGTCATTTCGTTGCTGATGCCGCGCGTCTTGTGCGGATAGAGCGTCTCGTCGACGAGCGGCCACTTGAGTCCCCGCGTGCGGACGCCGGTCACTTCCCCGCCCCAGGGGATGAGCGAGACAATGTCGTTTGAGGTACCGTGTATCTCGGTTTGGTCGCTGCAGAAGAGGGCTTGCTCAACTCCATCATCCAATCGAATATCGAATTTCGAATATCGAGGATCGGTAAGCAAAGCAATGTTGCCCAAGGTCTGGTCGAGTCTGTCACCAAGCGCAGCGACAATGACGATCTCGCGATGATTCTGTTCAACGGCATATTCAAGTGCAAGTTCAAGATCTGTCTCGTTCTTGTCGCGCGGGAATTGAAAGACCTCGACACCCTGATCGATCATCTGCTGCGCCTGTCCTTCGGGGACCGAATCCAGGTCACCGATGATGACGCGCGGGAGCAGGCCCAACGTCAAGGCATGACGCGTGCCCCCGTCGGCACAGATAATGAAGTCATCGGCGCGGATGAGGCGGCGGGCGGCGTCGAGATCGGGCAGGGTCCCGTTGGCGAAGATGAGACAGCGAGGCATAAGTTTCCTTCGGCCCCCTCCTGCCTCCCCCAAATGCGCGAAGATTGCGACACATGCGCAAATCATTTTTGTCGCGCATTTGGGGGAGGTGCCCGAAGGGCGGTAGGGGCAAAAAAACCATCCTCAGCGGAGGATGGTTGAAAAACGCAAGGATCCCTCCGCTGGCATTAACCAGATCAGGTGATGCGGGTCGAGCGCAGGACGCTCCTCTCAGCCTGTTCATGCGGCAGGCTCCCCGTTCAGATGTAAAGTGAGTATATGACTCGGGGGGAGGGATGTCAAGCCAAAAAAGACGATGATCCATGGACGTTAGACCATCTGTGAATTCACGGTCCATGGTCAATCGTCAATCGTCCAATCATGGTAAAATCCCCCGCGCTCCCGAATTACACGGGACATTTTGGAGGGATGGCCGAGCGGCCTAAGGCGCATGTCTTGAAAACATGTTGGGCGCAAGTCCACGTGGGTTCGAATCCCACTCCCTCCGCTCGTCATTCTTCGAGTAAAATAACCCCCGCACTGGGGAGGTGCCAGAGAGGCCGATTGGGCTCGCCTGCTAAGTGAGTACTGGGGCTTAAACCTCAGTCGCGGGTTCGAATCCCGCCCTCCCCGCCAGCAAACAAGAAACCCGTTTTCTCTTTTGGAAACGGGTTTCAGTTTAAAACATAATATATAAGGAGAGAGAGATGCAACGCTTATTTACCGCCCTGCTTGTATTTTCCTTCCTGCTCTCGGCATGCACCATGCCCAGCGGGACACCCGCCACCGAAACTGCCGTGGTGGACCCAACCGCCGAGCCAGCCCAGCCAGTTGAAACCATCGAGCCACCCGCCCCGACCGAGCCGCCGGTCGAAACGCTTGTGTCTCCGGCGCAGCAATACCTGCCCCAACAACTGGCCTACATCCCGCCCCCGCCCATCACCCCCATCGCATCCAGCATCCAGACCATCTAGGGCAATACCTACCTCGTGTATCACAGCGAGCCAGACTCGTTCCGCCTCGTCTGCCCGCAGGAGGGTTGCGGCCTCGATGACCGCTTGATCTACGCCATCTACGCCGGGACAAAAGTTCGCCTGCAAAAATTGATCCGCATGGCGGGCGTGGACATCGTGGATGAATTCAAGCCGCTCGATATCCATCTCGTGACCGATGCCGAATGCACACGCCCCAATTGGGAATGGGGATCGGCAGGCCGCTATCAGGCCAGCCCCGACACCGCCCTCATCTGCCTCTACGTCACCGAGACAGATACATTCAAAGACGCCGGCCTCTTCGGCCCCATTGAAGTAGATCCGCAATATCCGCTCACCCCAGAGACTGCCATCCGCCTCGGCGGCGCGGGCGTGATCGGCCACGAATACGGCCACGTACTCTTCTTCAACCGTCACCAATTTTCCACCGAAGAATACGTTAACACGCTCGACTATGCAGCCACAACAGGCGGCGTTGACCAGCGCTATCTCGACCTGTGTGACCCGATCAATGAATACTCGGCCGGTCCGCTCCATCCACTGTGCAAGCAATACGGCTTCACCCTGGCCGATTTCCGCACCGCCTTGATCGAACTCGACCGCCTCGACCGTGCCGGGCACAACCAACCCTACGGCATGACCAGCATGAATCAGATGCGCGCGGTCGTTCAATCCATCACCGGGCAGGATCCCTTCAGCATCTACAACGCAGCCGGCTATTACTACCCCGGCGACCCCACGGAGCCCTATCAACTGCCCTTCAACGATTCCTGCACCCATCGCGCCGAGATCGTGGAGGATGTCACCGCGCCTGATGGCACCATGTTCGATGTGAACACCCCGTTCGAAAAGACCTGGCGCATCCAAAACACCGGCACCTGTTCATGGGACGGCTACTCGCTGGCCTTCATCGGAGAGGAAAAGATGTCCGGCCCCGATTCGATCCCGGTCCCCGCCACCGCTTCCAACGCGACGGTGGACCTGACCGTTCCATTGCTAGCCCCATCCTCCCCCGGCGTCCACATCGGTCACTGGCGATTGCGAAAAGCGAACGGCGAGTTCTTTGGCCCGATCATCAACACCACCATCTACACGCGCACCGGCTGCTCCATCGCCCCTGAAATGTCCTTCTTCAAAGCCACCCCCGAAACGGTTGGACAAGGTGCGCTCGTCCTGCTCGAGTGGGGACAAACCACCAACGTGGACAGCATGGAGATCTCCCCTGAGATCGGCGCCGTGGATGTGAACGGCGGGCGCTTGCTCATCCAGCCCAAAGAGACCACCACCTTCACCCTCACAGCCACCTGCGGGGCGCAAACCACCCAGCAACAGGTCACTGTTAACGTGGACCCGAACCTGCCCCCGTTTGAGATCACCGCGCTCACAGCACAGGCCTCGCCCGACAAATACATCGGCGCATGCATCAGCCCCGAGGGCATTGCCACCCGCGTGGACTTTGCCGCCACAGTAACTGTCAACGGCCCCGGCGTGATCCTCTACAAATGGAACCGCAGTGACGGCGCGATCAACTCGCCCATGGTGGCCATTGTTGACCCGAACAACCCTGTGGCTGTAACCACCTATTGGTCGTTATCAGCCAGCGTATCCGAATATCAAGAATTCGAAATTCTGGCACCATTCACAGAACTCCCGCCTGCCCGCGCAAGTTTCGTACTATCCTGCACACCGTAGAAAAAAAAACCAGGTTTCGCACAGAAACCTGGTTTTTTCTTTAACCGTTCCACTCAATATCAAAGGTAGAGGCTTCGAGCGGAGAAATTTTTTCGCGGCGGGCGAGTTGCAGGTAAAAGAGAATGCTTCGGAATTGAAGCGCCGCGGGCAACGGATCGTCGCGGCGGAAAATGACATCGCG
>CAYNQA010000042.1:0-15400 GCA_964399225.1 uncultured Anaerolineaceae bacterium | reverse complement strand
CGTCACCCGCATCCGCCGCTTCCAATTCAAGCGTATGATGCCCATCATCGCCAAGATCAGCAATCGCACCATCGGCTACGACTTCCTCTATCTCCGCGACTGGGGAACTTAATCACTGACACCGTCCCCATTGGGGATCACTGATAACTGATTACTAGATGTTACGCATCCCTCCCGCCCTCAAACATCGCCGATTCTTCCTGCTCTGGCTGGGACTTTTGATCTCGATTGCCGGAACCCAGATGCAGATCTGGGCTTTATTTTGGCACATTCGCGAATTGACCGACCAGCCGATCGCTGTCAGCGGTATTGGATTGGCGCGCATAATACCTGTCATTGTTTTCTCTCTGATAGGCGGCGCTGTTGCCGACTCATTCAATCGGCGTAAGGTTTTGTTTGTCACACAATCCGCTGCGGCGATCCTCGCGTTGATCCTTGGACTGTTCACTCAGGCTGGCGCGGTTACTGTCTGGCACATCTACATTTTGACGGGGCTCTCCGCCGTCGCCATCGCTTTCGATGCTCCTGCGCGTCAATCACTCGTGCCTAATCTTGTTCCTGCCAAAGACCTGCCCAGCGCGTTTAGCATGTCCTCCATTGCATTCCAGACGGGTTCCGTTGTCGGTCCAGCATTAAGCGGCATTGTCATTGCTGCTTGGGGATTGGAGGCTGTTTATTACATCAATGCCATTTCGTTCGTCGCGGTTCTTCTCGCTTTATTCTTCATCGGAGATGTGCCGCAAAAGATGGACCATGGTATGAATGGTATTACCCTGTCTTCAATCGGCGACGGAGTACGCTTCATCCTTGGCAAACCCATCATCTTCTCCACGATGATTCTGGATTTTATTGCCACCTTTTTTGCATCTGCCAATACTCTTATGCCCTTCATTGCTCGTGATATTTTAAAGGTGGGTGTGGTGGAATATGGCTGGCTTTCTGCAGCACAGGCAGTGGGGGCGGTGATCGTGGCGGTGATCGTCTCGCAGGTTCATAATCTGCGTCGTCAAGGACCGCTTTTCCTGGGTTCGGTGTTGATATTCGGGGTTGCCACGATCGTTTTTGGCATGAGCACCAATTTCGTTATTGCCTGGATCGCCCTGGCATTGACCGGCGCGGCGGATGGACTCAGCACGATCATCCGCAATACGATTCGTCAGTTGCAGACTCCCGACCATATCCGTGGACGGATGACCAGCGTCAACCAGATATTTTTCCAGGGCGGACCCCAACTGGGTGAGATCGAAGCAGGGGTGGTGGCGCAATTATTTGGCGCGCCGTTTGCCATCGTCAGCGGGGGAGTGGGATGTATCCTGGGTTTGAGCTTCGTGGTCTGGAAATGGCCCTTCCTGGCATCCTACAGCGGTCATGAACCTCTGCCTGTTCCCGCGGATTGACGTCCGCCCTACAATTGCCATACAATGCGGATAGACGGAATAATTGGCTGTTGACTTGAAACTTGAAACTGGCTATACTCACCAACGAGGTAAGCACCTATGCGATCACTCACTTTTTTCACGGTTTCGGCTTCGGCACTTTGAAAGGCACGCGCATGTCCGCGTGCCTTTTTGTTTCCTAAAAACTTAAAAGGAGATAAACTATGGACTACGGACTGATCGGCAAACTCGAGAAAGCCAAGCGTTACGCGGAAGACCGAAAGCGTTTCCGCTTCAATAAGTTCGATGTCACTTTCCACGGCGACAACAATGAACACCATGTCAGCTTCGAAAATGGCGATTTTCACTGTGATTGCGAATTCTTCATTACACACAAGCGCTGCGGTCACAGCATGGCCATGGAGATCCTGCTCAAAGACATGATCCCGGCAACCGAAGAAGTGTAAACAAATTGAATAACGATCACCACCCTCTGCGCTGTCAGAGGGTGGTTGTGTTTTATGCCTTCTCACCGGTCTCTCATTAAATTCGATTACAATTTTCAACATGACACCTATTTCGAGACGTGACACACTAAAACTGGGCGGACTGGCTCTTGGTTCGCTTGCGTTTTCGCCTCTTTCATCCTCTCTGGCAGGGTTCGATGACTCCACCATGCTCCGCGTGGCAACCGAATCTGTCACGGTCTATCGTGAGCCGTCTGATAAAAGCGCCATCGTTGGATCGTGGTTTCGTGATGAGTTGGTGCATGTATACGGGGAAGCCAAAAGCACCGATGAAGAACTGAAGCACAACCCTGTTTGGTATCGCGTATGGGGTGGCTACATTCATCGCGGAAGGGTGCAGCTGGTCAAGAATCTGCGCAACAAACCGCTCGACTCCATTCCCGAAGGCACCTACCAGATGATGGAAGTCACTGTGCCCATGACCAATCCTTGGCGGAACTCGCGCGCGTATGGCTGGCAAAAGATGAATCCGCCCATGTATTATGGGTCTGTCCATTGGGCGGTGGCGATCGAGACCGGCCCCGATGGCGGAGTGTGGTACAAAATATACGATGAACTCGATTCGAATGTGCCGTACTATGTTCTTGCCAGCCACCTACGGCCCATTTCAGCAGAAGATGTCAGCCCGTTGTCACCCGATGTCCCGAAAGACCAGAAGCGGATTGACGTCAATCTTTCCACCCAGACCATGGTCGCATACGAGTACGATAAACCGGTCTTTCAGACCCGCATCTCCTCCGGCGTTCCCACCAAGGATTTCAATTCCCCGGTCGGTGAGTTTTATATCATGGAGAAGGTCCCTGCCAAGCACATGGGTTACAGCTATTTTGGTTTGGGGCAGGGTGGAACGGTAAACCTGTTTGCTGATGCCGATAATTACGTATTGCCCGGCGTCCCGTGGACTTGTTTCTTCACCCCGGCTGGACATGCCTTCCACGGCACATACTGGCACGAAAATTTTGGTGCACCCATGAGCCACGGTTGCATCAATATGCGCACGCCTGAAGCCAAATGGTTGTTCCGTTGGGTGCGCCCGCCTCATAGCGTGGAAAACATCACGTCCAAAGTTTATTTCGGCGGCGAACGCGGGACACGCGTCACCATCCATTACTAGACATGCCATCCCTGACCTGGCTCGGTAAACAACTCTCGCCCCCGACTCCTTCGGAGTTGAACCTCGATTCCATCATATATCCTTCGGGACACGGCTACCCCAAAACGAATCCAAAGAATCGATTGATCCTTGGGGACAACCTCTCGGTGATGGCTGCGCTCCTTCCGCAGTATGAAGGACGCATCAACCTCATCTACGCCGATCCTCCCTTTTTCACCAACCGGAAATTTTCCGCCCGTATCGGTCGCGGCGAAGATTCGCGTAAACCCGCCGAATGGAAACTCGCGGAGGGGTACCACGATGCCTGGGCCAGCCTTGATGATTATCTGCAATTCCTCTATGATCGTCTCGCTCTGATGGTGCGCTTGCTTGCCCCAAACGGGACGCTCTACCTGCACCTCGATTGGCATGCCGATTCCTATGCCCGCCTGATCCTGGACGAGTTACTCGGCGCAGAAAACTTCCTCAACGAGATCATCTGGACCTATCATGGCCCGTCACCGATCCGAAGCGCTTTCAATCGCAAGCACGATACCATCCTAGCCTATGTAAAAGGCAGGGACTATACCTTCAATGTCGATGCCGTGCGTGAGCCGTATAACCCGTCCACGGTGAAAACCTTTGCATCCTCAGCCAAAGCCGGGTTTGGAAAAGTTCCCGACCTCGAGCGAGGAAAGGTTCCGGAAGATTGGTGGTATTTCCCGGTGGTGGCGCGTCTGCACAACGAACGGACCGGATATCCCACCCAGAAACCTGAGGCATTGTTGGAACGCATCATCCTTGCCTCATCCAACCCCGGTGACATTGTTGCTGACTTTTTCTGCGGATCTGGCACGACCCCGGTCCTTGCCGCCCGCCACGGACGCCGCTTTCTTGCCGTGGATGAAACCTTCCGCGCCATCCACACCGCACGCGCGCGTTTGTTGGCTGAGAATGCCCCGTTCACGCTGGAGCAGACTTCGAACGTGAAGTTCCCGCTCAAACAGGGAACACTCAATATTCAACGTTCTGCGGAAGGCGTCACTTTGGAAAGCGCGAGCCGCCTCGATCACTGGGAAGTGGACCCCGATTGGGATGGAAAAACATTCCGCAGTGCGGCGCAGGCTTCCCGTCCGGTACGAAGCGGGGAGATCCCCTCGGAGCTGAAAATAAAAATCGGACGCAAGGCTTGCGTCCGATGGGTGACCGTGAACGGTCGGTATTATCAGATGGAGTTCTAAACGTCGAGGCGATAACCCACGCCGCGGATGGTCTTGAGGAAGCGGGGAGAGTTCGGGTCGATCTCGATGGCGTCGCGCAGCCAGGAAATATGCACGTCGAGGGTGCGCGTATCGCCAGTGTAATTGGTTTCCCAGACTCGTTTGAAAAGCGATTCGCGTTCCACCACCTGACCATGATTGTCTAGCAGGATGCGCAACAGGCGGATCAAACGTGGTGTGAGCTTGGTATTCTTTCCGAGGCATTTCACACGGCGATGTTCGAGGTCGAGGCGGATCGGACCGACGTGGATCACATTCTTGCCGTCACCGGGCAGGAGCGGCTTCACGCGGTTTACAAGTTTTTGAGCGGTGAAAGGGAGGGTCAGGATCGAGTCTGCAACCGATTTATCCACTTCGATATCTGGAGTGACGATCAGGATGATCGGCAGCTTTGAATCTTTTTCACGCAGTGATTGACAGATACGCACGCCGCTGCTGCGCAGGGATGCAGCATTGACCACCGCAAGATGCGGCGCAGTTTTTTCAAGCCGCTTTGTGGCTTCGCCGCCGCTTTGCGCTATTACGATTTCAAATCCCTTCTTCTGCAGATCTGCTGCAAAAGAAGGGACTTCAGCGTGGCGACCTTCAATGACGAGTAACTTTGCGTCTTTCATTTTTTTATGATACGTCCGAATGATTTTCTAATTTATCAGCCTTTAACATTCATGCGCATTATACACCAATTATTAACATTTGCTTCATGACGTCGGTACTATCTTTTAATTTTCCTTAAATACTTTTTTGAATAATCTTCTTGACTTGCCCTATAATGTCTGGTAAACTCTGCGGGCTTCGATGCGGGGTAGAGCAGTGGCAGCTCGTCGGGCTCATAACCCGAAGGCCGCAGGTTCGAGTCCTGCCCCCGCTACCTGATAAATCAAAAAGACGCCGCAAGGCGTCTTTTTGATTCGCAATTCGAAGATGTGCTGAACGATCGTGATGTTTTCAACTCTTCGTTCCCAGTTCCATGTTCATCATTTTTTCGAGTGCCTTTACCAGACCATGATTTCCATCCCCGCCGAGACCTTGCGCCTGCAGGGTGCGATACATTTGGAAGACCATGCTGGTTGCGATCAACGGAATGCCCATTGCATCTGCCGCTTCGAGGACGAGGCGCAGATCTTTTTGCTGCAGGTCGATCGTAAAGCCTGGACGGAAATCGCGCACGATCATCTGCGGCCCGCGATTGGCAAGCATCCATGAACCAGCTGCGCCGCCTTTCACCGCATCAATGGTTTTGCCGAGATCGAGTCCGCCTGCCTGTGCGAAGAGAAGTGCTTCGCTCGCGGCAAGTTGATTGACCACCACGAGGATCTGATTCACCAGCTTCACCATTTGCCCGGCACCCTGTGGGCCAACGTGCGTGATCGTTTTTCCATAGGCTTGTAAGGCGGGCATGGCGCGTTCCACATTAGATGCATCCCCTCCGATCATGATGGAGAGGGTTCCATTTTTAGCACCCTCGCTCCCGCCGCTGACTGGGGCATCCAGGTAAGACACGCCCGCTTCGTTCAAGCGTTTGGCGAAGTCCACGGTCTTTTGCGGACTGATGGTGCTGTGATCGATCACTAGCGCGCCCTTTTTTACGCCCGTGCTCACCCCATTCTCGCCGAACAGAACGTGCTCCACATCCGGCGTATCGCTGACACAGACCAGGATCAGGTCGCATTTTTCAGCCAGCTCGGATGGCGATAAGGCAGGCTTGGCACCTGCCGCAAGGAATTCCTCCATGCGCGCGGGGGTGCGGTTCCAAACGGTCACATCGTGACCGGCTTTCAATAAATTGTGCGTCATGCCGCGGCCCATGATGCCGAGGCCGATAAATCCGATCCGTTCCATGTTATTCTCCTTTGTAGCGCAAGATTTTTGCGGTACTGGCGATAGTGGGCCGATTATAATAGCAACATGACCTTCAAACTTTCCCTCGGCCAGATCGACATCAAACTCGGCGACCCTGTCGCAAACCTCGCCACCGTGACCCGCATGGCAGAGGAAGCCAAAACACGCGGCTCCGACATTGTCATCTTCCCGGAACTGTGGTCGACCGGCTATGATCTGAGCCGCGCCGGACAATACGCCTCAGACTTACGCTCCGGCTTGTTCGCTGAACTTTCGGCCCTTGCCGCCCGCATGCGGATCTTTGTCATCGGCTCGACCCTGTCTTTGCTTGCGGAAAAGAAATACGGTAACACACTGACCGTCTTCTCGCCGGAGGGCAAGCTGTTGGCGGATTATTCCAAGATCCATCTTTTCCGTCTGATGGCTGAGGAAAAGTACTTAACCGCAGGCGACAAGCCTGCCCTCGTGGACCTGCCCTTTGGCAGGGCGGGGTTGGCTATTTGTTATGACCTGCGTTTCCCGGAGCTGTTCCGCGGTTATGCCCTGGCCGGCGCAGAAATGATCTTCATGCCCGCCGAATGGCCGAAGCCGCGCTTGAGTCACTGGCAGACGATGGTGCGCGCACGTGCTATTGAGGATCAATTGTTCATGGTGGCGGTCAACCGTGTCGGACACGATACCGCGAATGAGTTTTTCGGCCACTCGATGGTGGTTGATCCATGGGGTGAAATTTTGGCAGAAGGAGGGGAAGGGGAGGAGTTGATCACCGTGGAGGTGGATCCGCTCAAAGTCCAGGAAGTGAGGCGGAAGATTCCTGTTTTGCAAGACAGGCGCCCGGAGATCTATCGTGAATGAATTGACGGTCACTTTCAAAGTGACCGTCAATTTTTTTACCACGCTATGTCGGGGCAGGTATTTACGCCCGCTGATTTTCCGATCCGTTTGTACATTGTTACGCTGGTGAAAGGCTCGCCGAGGATCCCGTCGTGGATGGCCCACGAGCGTAGGCGGACGCTTGCCCCAGCCCCGGGCTGACGGAAAGGGCTCGAGCCGTTGAGGAGCCCGTTGAGGTCGCCTCCGTCGGAGAATCCGCTTTGGATGCGTTCCATGAACCGCCGGCCTTCCTGATAGGTGAAGCCGTATCGTTCGAAGATGATCGCATTGTGGTAATACAAAGGCTCAACGAAGTAGATATCATGACCAAGGTCGCGGACGAATTTTTCGAAGGCGGTCATGGCGGCGGGCAGCATGCGTAACCCGCGGCGGACCTGGCCGGGCGCGAGGCCTGCAACGAGGGCATCCGTTTCAGCGTCCAGATTGCGGCGCAGGGTGCCAAACTTGGTGGTGGTGCCATCCGGCATGCGGTCGACGTTAAATCGCGGCGAATCAGGATCGTTCAGAATATAGAGCAAAATGTGGATTTGGCCGTTGAGCGTGTCTGTCAGGTGGCCATAGAGGATCGGGTCGGGAAAACGTTCATCGTGGAAGAGCGACATTTCCACGTCACTGGAGCCTGGTAGGAATTTGAACTTTAGGAAGGTCTGAATGCGTTGGGAATCTGCATCCGGCAGGTGGAACCGCTCGATCAGCGGCGGCGGGATGATGCGCGTGTAAATGCGGCGCTTTTCGGTCTCGGGGAGTTTATTGATGCCACCGATTGTGGAAGGGAACATACTTACCTGACCCTTGATTCTCGTTCGGCTTCGCGCGCGCGGTCACGGCTGGCGATGGTTTCGCGTTTGTCGTGAAGTTTTTTGCCGCGTGCGAGGGCGATCTCGATCTTGGCGCGGCCTTCTTTGAGGTACACGCGCGTCGGGACGATGGTCATACCCTTGGTGCGGACGGAGTTGAATAGCTGGCGGATCTGTTTCTTGTGCAGGAGCAGTCGCCGTGCCCGTACGGGATCGTGATTGTAGCGGCTGGCCTGCTCGTAGGGCGCGATGTGTGCACCCCTCAGCCAGGCCTGACCCGCGTCGATCTCCACGTACGATTCCACCAGGCTCATCTGCCCGGCTCGGATGGACTTGATCTCCGAACCTTGCAATGCGAGTCCGGCTTCGAATGTTTCCAGTAAAAAGTATTCAAAACTTGCTTTGCGATTGGTGGCAACCACCTTGATTTCGTCAGTCACGGCGGTGATTGTAACATGAAGGCAGGCGACCATTGTCCGGTCTGTGCAAAGGCGGGTAAAATGCAAAGCCTTATGGCAAACCTCAATTTACAATTCGAGCAGATCCGCCAATCGGCGACAGTGGCCTTGGCAGACCGCGTGCTGGCGTTGAAGGCCGCCGGGCAGCCAATTATTGGATTACAAGTAGGCGACCCCGATTTTGCGACTCCGCCCGCCGTGATGGAAGCAGCTTTGCGCGCCATGCACGATGGCCTGACCCATTATGCCTCCTCGCGCGGCGCCCCAGACCTGAGGCGGGCTGCGGCTGCGAAGCTTTTACGCGATGACAGTGTGACCCGCGACCCAGAGACGGAAATCCTTGTGACACATGGCGGCATCCACGCCTATTATGTCGGCTTGCAGTCGATCCTCAATCCTGGTGACGAGGTGCTGATCCCCGATCCTTCGTGGGCAACGCATGCCAACATGGTGACCATGCTGCGCTGCCGGGCTGTGCGCGTGCCGGCTCCGGCCGAGAATGGCTTTATTCCGACAATGGATGCCTGGGAAAAGGCCATCACTCCGCTAACGCGCGCCATCGTTCTCAATTACCCATCCAACCCCACCGGGGCATATCCCAGCCGCGCCTATTTGCAGTCGTTGTATCAATTTGCCAAAGCGCATGATCTGTGGATCGTCAGCGATGAGGTGTATGGAAGTTTGTATTATGGCGAACGGCCGACCAGCGCTGGTGTGTTCGAATCCGCTGGTGAACGCACCTTGCTCGTGCACAGTCTCTCAAAATCGTACGCCATGACCGGCTGGCGCGTGGGCTTTTTAGCCGCGCCGCAGCGCGTGATCGAAAATGCGTTGAAGGCCGGGCAGAACTCCATAACGTGTGTTGCCCCATTCGTGCAAAAAGCCGCCGCCTTTGCGTTGACAGACCCCGCGATGCAGGATGTCACAGCGCAGATGCGCGCGGCGTACGCCCGCCGGCGGGCGTTGGTGATGCGTCGGGCGGCCGAGCGCGAAAGCGACCGCGTGAGCGTCATCCCACCGCAGGGCGCGTTCTATTTTTTCCTCGATTTCCGCAGGATGAACATTCCCTCGCTGGAGTTGACAGGGCGCCTGCTGGACGAAGCCCGCGTGGCACTCGTGCCCGGTTCCGCCTTCGGGACGCAGGGCGAGGGCTTTGCCCGCCTCTCCATCGCCGCCTCCGACGCTGACGTGGAAGCCGGCATGCGCGCCATCTTCGATTGGGCAGATCGAGTGTAAGGAAATCGAATGAAAGTTGCTTATCAAGGCCACGATGGCGCATACAGCCAACAGGCCGTTTTTGATTTTTATCCCAATGATGAAGCAGTGTCCTGCCCAAGCTTCGACGCCGTCTTCGACGCGGTTGTGACGGGTGAATGTCAGGCCGCGATGATCCCCATCGAGAATTCGCTGGCGGGAAGCATTCATCAAAATTACGATCTGCTCCTGAGTCACAACCTTTTCATTGTGGGGGAGTACCTTCTACGCGTACGGCATTGTCTGATCGCCCTGCCCGGCGTGAAGAAGACGGAAATTCAGCGAGTGATCAGCCATCCTCAGGCGCTGGGACAGTGTGCAGCCTATCTTCGCCGTCTGGGTGCCCAGACCGAGGTCGGGGCGGATACGGGCGGGAGCGTGGCTCTGGTCCGCGAACGAGGCGAGCGCAACCTGGCCGCCATCGCATCGCGCCGTGCTGCTGAGATCTACCAGATGAACATCCTCGAAGAGGGCATCGAAGACAATCCTCAAAATTACACACGCTTTCTCATCATCGCGCGGAATGCGTCCGAACCCAATGGCGAGATCAAAACTTCCATCGTGTTCACCCTGCCAAACCGTTCAGGCAGCCTCTATGAGGCCATTGGTGTATTTGGCCGCCGCAACCTGCACCTGACCAAGATCGAATCGCGTCCCTTGGTGGGCACCCCCTGGGATTATTTTTTCTACGTGGATTTCCTCGGTGATCCACAGTCGCCTCAGGTGAAGGATGCCTTGTGCGAACTTGGAAAACTCGCGCCCATGCTGCGGGTGCTTGGCTCCTACGCGCGCTTCCAATAACATCTGCTTGACGAAAACGATTGCATTGCATAAAATACCGCCCAACATGTCCATTTCCTTCGGCCTTTCGTTTGTCTACTATTACGGTCTTCGCCAAGCGATTACCGTTGGTTGACCTGCGCGGGCAGAACAAACTCTGTCACTGGAGCGAAACCACACGGTTTCGCTCTTTTATTTTCCTTGCTCCCACCTTCCCTTATTCGGGAGAGGGTGGGGTGAGGGCAAAGGAGCATCCATGACCACACGCGGTTTACGCGGCGCAACCACCATCGAAAGCGACTCACGCGACTCTGTTCTCGCGGCCACACGCGAACTGCTCGAGGCAATTCTGCGCGCCAATCCGTCTTTGCACACGGCAGATATCGCCTCCGCCGTCTTCACCGTCACCGAAGACATCACCTCCGCTTACCCCGCATTGGCAGCCCGCCAAATCGGCTGGGACCTCGTGCCGATGATCTGCGCGCGCGAGATCCCAGTCGTGGACAGCCTGCCGCTTTGCATCCGTGTGCTCATCCAGTGGAACACCGACCTGCCGCAAGAATCCGTCAGGCATGTTTACCTGCGTCAGGCAGTCAATCTTCGCATGGATCTTGCGCAAAAATAACATGACCGAAGACTTTTCCCTCGCGCGCGCCAACGTTGCCATTCTTGGACTCGGCCTGATGGGCGGTTCGCTCGCCCTCGCCCTGCGTGGACATTGTGGCTCCCTCCTCGGCATCGACTCGCATCCGCCCACGCTCGAGCTGGCTCAGTCCCTCGCTGTCGTAGACCGTGCCTCAGCGAACCCCGCATCCCTGTTGCCCGAGGCGGACGTAATCATTCTCGCCGCGCCGGTGCCGGCCATCGAAACGCTCCTCGGCCAGTTACCCGCGTGGACATCCCACCCTGCCATCGTGATGGATCTCGGCTCCACGAAGCGCACCATCGTTGAAGCCATGACCCGCCTGCCGGAGAGATTCGACCCCATCGGCGGACATCCCATTTGCGGCAAGGAGACCCTCTCCCTTGCCAACGCCGAAGCGACCCTCTTCCACGGTGCGAAATTTTGCATCACGCCCTTGCCGCGCACAAGCAAACGGGCTGTCTCTGCGGCGCATGCCATCATTGCGGCCATCGGCGCACACCCTGTCACGGTTACTGCCGAGCAGCATGACCGCATGTTCGCATCCACCAGCCACCTGCCTTACCTGCTATCGTCTGCCCTGGCGTTGACAGCGCCCGGCGAGGCGGGGCCGTTCATCGGTCCAGGCTTTCGATCCGCGAGCCGCTTGGCCGGCACGCCGTCTTCCATGATGGCAGGAGTCTTGCACGCGAACCGCGAGAACGTCCTCGCGGTGCTGGCTCGGCTGCAATCCCGCCTCGCGGAATTGGAATCCGCTTTGACGTCTGGTAATGAAGCGGAATTGACCTCCCTTCTGGATGAGGCCCGCGCCTCCTATCTCGACTTGATCTCCGCGTCGGATGGTTCACACAAAACCGCCGCAACGCGATAAAATCCCCCAACTTTTAAACCCGCCTGTTTGGCGGGCAGGAGACTGCAACCATGATGATCGTAATGAAAACCGACGCCACCAAGGCACAGATCGAGCATGTCATCCAGGTGATCCGTGATAATGGACTGAATGCCCACCCGATCGAGGGTGTGGAGCATGTGGTCATCGGCGCCGTTGGTGATGGGCATTCCGTGAACAAGGAAGTTTTCGAGGTGCTCGATGGCGTGGAAAGTGTTGCGCGCATTTCCCAACCTTATAAATTGGCCTCGCGTCAATTCCATGCGCACGACTCCGTTCTTTCGCTGGGCGCCAGCAAAGTCGGCGGCGACCAGATCATGATCATTGCCGGGCCGTGTTCGGTCGAATCGAAATCGCAGATCCTCGAAACCGCACACGCTGTGCGCGAAGCGGGAGCGAATGCCTTGCGCGGCGGTGTATTCAAACCGCGCACATCTCCCTACGCATTTCAGGGACTGGGCGAGGAAGGCCTCGAATACCTTGCCGAAGCCCGCGAACAGACTGGAATGCCGATCGTCTCTGAGATCATGTCGCAGGTGCAGCTTGACCTGATGGCAAAATATGTGGATGTGCTTCAGATCGGCGCGCGCAACATGCAAAACTTCAACCTCCTGCGCGCCGTGGGCGAGACCCAAAAGACCATCCTGCTCAAACGCGGACTGAGCGCCACGGTCGAAGAATTGCTCATGTCGGCTGAATACATCCTCGCAGGCGGCAATAAACAGGTCATGTTGTGTGAGCGCGGCATCCGCACCTTCGAGACAGCCACCCGCAACACCACCGATATCAATGCTGTGCCTGTGCTCAAGAGCCTCACACACCTGCCGGTCATCCTCGACCCGAGTCATTCCACCGGCGAAGCGGACTATGTCACCGCCATTGCTCGTGCGGCAGTTGCGGCTGGTGCCGACGGCGTCATCGTCGAGGTGCATCCCGACCCGGCGCATGCCCGTTCCGACGGCAAACAGTCGCTCAAGCCCGAAGCATTTGCGAAGATGGTGCAGCAGGTGAAAGCCATCGCCGAAGTCTTGGGGCGCAAGGTCGCTGCATAGCGGATGCAGATCGTTCCGGTTCGTCACCCGCTGCGTGCCAGTGTGCGCGTGCCCGGTTCCAAGTCGCTCACCAATCGTGCGCTTCTCATCGCCTCGCTCACCAACGGCAACACGCGTCTCGTAAACGCACTCTTCTCGGATGACTCGCGTTACTTTGCGCGCGCGCTCCAAACGCTTGGGTTTGAAGTTCATCTTGATGACGAAAAAAAAGAAATGACCGTCCGCGGCCTGGGGGGGCAGATTCCCGCCGCGCGCGCCGAACTCTTCATCGGCAATGCGGGCACTGCCGCGCGATTTCTCTCCGCCTTTCTCACCCTCGGTCATGGTGAATACATCCTGGATGGCGATACGCGCATGCGAGAGCGCCCCATCGCGGACCTTGTGGAAGCGCTCGCCCAACTCGGCGCCCGCGTGACATCCACCGCTGGATTTCCTCCGCTCACCATCCACGCCTCCGGCCTGACGGGAGGGCGGGCTCGTCTCGCGGGCGATGTCTCCTCCCAATTCCTCTCGGCGTTGCTCATGGCCGCGCCCTATGCCCGATCGCCCGTCGAGATCCAACTCACCACCGACCTCAACTCCAAGCCCTACGTGGACATGACTCTGGCCATCATGCGTGATTTCGGTGTGGAGGTTAAGCGCGACGCTTACACCTCTTTCACTGTCCCGATCGCCGCTTACGAATTACGAACCTCAACTTACATCATCGAGTCAGATGCATCTGCCGCCTCCTACTTTTTTGCCGCTCCAGCCCTGTGCGGCGGGACCGTGCGTGTGGAGAATATCTCGCGCCAATCCAAACAAGGCGACATCGCATTTCTCGACGTGTTAAAGCAGATGGGTTGCGATGTGACAGAAGGGGAGAACTTCATCGAAGTGACCGGTACAGAATCCCTCTCTGGCATCGATGTGGACATGCGCGATATCCCCGACACCGCCCAAACCCTCGCGGCGGTTGCTCCCTTTGCATCCTCGCCCACGCGGATTCGCGGCATCGCTTCGGCGCGTGTCAAGGAAACGGACCGGGTCCACGCAACCTGTGTCGAACTGGCGCGGTTGGGTGTCCGCGTGGAGGAGCATGAGGACGGCATGACGATCCACCCATGCGAAAGGTTCGCGCCAGCGACCGTCCAAACTTACAACGATCACCGCATGGCCATGGCTTTTTCGCTCATCGGCTTGCGTGTGGCTGGGGTCTCCATTGAAAATCCGAATTGCGTTTCCAAGACTTTCCCGAATTATTTCGAAGTGTTGGATCAACTGCGATGATTCGCCTCGGCTTGACCGGATACCCGCTTGGGCATAGCCTGTCGCCGACGATCCATTCGGCGGCTTTGGAAGCCTGTGGATTGGAAGGGGAATATTCGTTGTACCCAATCGCGCCAAATGACTTGTTTGGTTTGAAGCAATTGATAAACAAACTTCGACTCGGTGAATTGCAGGGGCTCAATGTCACCATTCCGCATAAACAGAATGTAATTGAATATCTGGATGAACTTTCGCCAACCGCGCGAGCCATTGGCGCGGTGAATACCATTATTTTTCGCGAAGGGAAACTGATTGGCGAGAACACCGATGCCCCCGGCTTTCTTGCCGACTTGAAACAATATCTTCATCTGCCGTCTGCTGTCGCTCATCCTTCCGCGCTTGTCCTGGGTGCTGGCGGCTCTGCCCGTGCAGTTGTATACGCCCTCTTGCAGAGCGGCTGGGATGTCACCATTTCTGCGCGCCGGCTGGAACAAGCCCATCAACTTGCTCTTTCATTTCCAAATTATTCGATCCGAACTGCGCAGCCTCCCGACCTTCGCCCTGCGACCTTTGATTTGCTGGTCAACACCACACCGCTCGGCATGAGTCCAAATTTGGATTCATCGCCGCTGCCTGAGGATTTTATCTTTCCAAAGCATGCCATCGTCTATGACCTGGTTTACAATCCGCGCGAGACGAAACTTGTCCATGCGGCGCGGGCACAGGGCGTGGATGCGACCACCGGCCTGGGGATGCTGATCGAGCAGGCCGCTCTGGCGTTCGCGTTGTGGACGGGATGCAACCCGCCGCGCGCTGCGTTGTTCAAGTCTGTGCAGGGATAAGACACGTATAATGGGGAGGAAGGATCATCATGAATATTCACCGAACCCTTGTAGCTCTGATCTGTGTTGCACTCACGGCATGTGGACCGTCTGCAACGGCCTCTCCCGCTGTCCCGACGAAGGATGCGCCGGAAGCGACCGCGACGGTCACGTTGACCCCGGCTCCTACTTCCACACTCATTCCATCTCCCACATTGATTCCTCCCACGGCTACGTTTGGACCTCCGTCGCCTGTGCAGAATTTTTATGTCAAGAAGGCGAGATGTATGTTGTTCAAACCTACTCCGGGCAACCCAACGTATCGGGTGGAGCTTTGGTATAAGTTGGGGTGGCAGGATATGTCTGAAAACGAAGATGGGTTTTTGCTGTATCGTGATGGGAATCGTGTGGCTGAACTGCCCGCGAACACCACCGAATACATTGATATC
>CAYNQA010000041.1:0-15508 GCA_964399225.1 uncultured Anaerolineaceae bacterium | reverse complement strand
GCGTGGTGGTCATGGTGCCCGAGACGACAGGCGGCCACCAACCGTCGGGCAGGACTCTCTGCCATAGCTGACTCAACGTGACGCCCGGCTCGCAGCGCACCACGCCCGTGAAGGGATCCCAGTCGAGGATTTTATTCAACCCCGAGAGGTCGAGCACGATGCCGCCGCCGTTCATGGAGGCGTCGTTGTAACTGCGCCCCGCCCCGCGCGCGGTGACGGTGAGTCCTTCCTTCTTCGCGAGACGGAAGGCTTCGTAGATCTCGTCCGCAGATTGCGGACGGATGAGGTGGGATTGAGATTTGAGGGAGTGTCCGAAGTTTTCGAGGGTTGAAAATGTTGTCATGTTGGAAGGTTTGAAGGTTTACAAGTTGTTGGGAGACCTGACATGTCTCATCCGTGCCATCGCTGACCAGAATTCATGCGTGGACATCGGCGCGGATTTAAGCAGGCTTTCGCGGAGACATGTCAGGTCTTAATTTCTTGTCCGAAGTTTTCGATGGTAGTAAAAGTGTTCATTGAACTTTTTGCCGTGTTGTATCAGTTGTATTAAACAACTCATTATCATTATTTCAGGATTAGTTTAGTAAGCCCATTCTGTTCCTTTGTACAACAACGTTCCATCAAGATAATAGAAATTGATGTTTCCTCCTCCACATAGAGGGCCGCAGACATCATTGTTAAAACGTTCCAATATAATAATAAGCTTTTTGTCTTTTTGTTTATCATAAACGCTGGCCCTGCCTGAATGTAGCATTTCAATAACCAGATCAATTTGTGCAGGAAATCCGTATGAGAGAAAGCCTCTATCAAACGCAGATTCTATTTCGCTGGAATACTCTTCGATCGAACTGGAGAATAACGGGTTTTTCTCATCAGACAAAAGATATTTTTTATATTGATCATAGCCAATAGATATTTCAATTCGCTCATCTTTGTAAATAATCAACTGTCTGGAGTCGGTCGAGTTCTCCAATAGTATTAGTTTAGTTTTATCTTCATGGACAACGACAAATTGATTTTGAGTTCGAGAAAGCAATGCACTTAAAGCCACAATTAAACATATAACCAAAACCCCAAAATAAAATCGTGGAGATGAAAGCAAGTTCTTCAATTTCGCCTGCTATTCTCTTTCAAATTCGATCCAGTATTCAAAGGGCTAAAAATTCAACCTTCGAAACACCACCGAAGGGACATGCCTTATCACCATCATCACCCAGCGCCAAATGGACGCGGTGTAAACCACCTGCTTGCGCTTGAGGATGGCCTTGTAAATATCGTCCGCGGCTTTCTCGGCGGTGACGGCCAGCACGGGACGCGGCGCGTTCGGCAGGGCCAGCATCTCGGTCTTGACCATGCCCGGTTTGACCGTGATGACGTTCACGCCATGCCGTGTCAGGCGGTTGCGTAACGCTTCGAGATACGTGGTGAAACCGCCCTTGGAGGTGTTGTAGCCCGGGTTGCCGATGCGTCCTCGGTCACCGGCCACGGAGGAGACACCCACGATCTGTCCGCTCTTGGCGCTCTCGAACAGCGGCGCGACCTCGTCCATCCACGCCATCGCTCCTAGCAGGTTCACTTCAACCATGCGACGGTCCTGCTCGAAGTTGTACTCGGTCAATTGCGGGAAGTAAATGTAGCCCGCCACGTAAACGAACAGATCCAGCCCGCCCAGTTCCGCAACGGCTTTGCGGAGTTCGCCGGGGATCGCATCGTATTTGGTCACATCATGGGCGAAGGCCAGCGCGCGCGTCTCACCGGCTTTGGCGTTGATCTCGTCACAGACCTTCTGTAGAAGGTCCGCGTTGCGGTCGAACATGGCGAGCGAGTAGCCCTCGTCCGCGAGTTTGCGGGCCAGCGCGGAACCAATTCCGCCCGAGGAGCCGACCAGGATGGCGCGTTTGCGGGGTTTGAGAGGTGTGGAGGGGGGAAACTTTGATGTCATGGCGTCATTCTAACATGGAGGCGGGAGGCAGGGAAAAGCCCGACACAGGCGAACTGTCGGGCTTGCAGGCTCCTTCCAGTTGTGTACTACACCCCCGTGCAAACAAACTCATCCCAAAACAGAGGCCAGCCACTGCATGATCCGTGCCGCCGCGCTCTGCCAGCCCGCATCCACCATCGCGCTGTGCGGCTGACCGGGCAGGATCACCAGTTCCTCGCCATACTTGCGGGCGGTCGCTTTGCCCTCGGCAAGGGTGATCAGGTTATCCTTTTCGCCCATCAAAAACAGCATGGGCGATTTATTTCGGTTCACCCGCCCGAACGGGATGATCAATGAAGGCGAGTTGTACGTCTCGCGCGAGAGTTGACGTTGATACGCCGCAGCATCCACCGTGGTATCCGGGTTCAAGAACAGGTCCTTCACCGTCGCAGGCTGTTGAACGATGTGATACAGGTTCATCGTCAACATGGCCTTGAGCATCGCGCCCGGGTGCCGCACCAGCATCCGCCCGAGCATGGCGGCCATGCCGTTCGTTGATATGCTCGAAAGAAAAACAGCCGCCGGGAGCTGGCGGGTTTCGAGATACTTCAGCAGGATGCCCCCGCCCAGCGAATGGCTGATCACCACCGGCGCGGCGGGCATGGCCTCGATCTCGCGGGTCAACACGTCCAGGTAATCGCGCGGCGTGTACAAATTCATCCAGCGCTTGTTCATCGAACTGTTGCCGTGCCCGGGCAGGCTGATGGCGTGCGTCTCGAATCCCTGCTCCGCGAAATACCCCATCCAATTCGACCAGCACCATGCGCCGTGCCATGCCCCGTGCAGGAACAGGATCGGCGCGGCATACTTACGCTGCGCAGGCTGTTGAACGATGTGCTCGATATTTTCCATGGACTAAAACCTTTAAAGGAAGATGACTGGCAAGTGATAACGTCAGCAGTTTCGATAAAGCGCTTTCATTCCTCATCGCGCAGGATCGCCTCGCCCTTCGTCAGCCACGAAACGCCGAAGGCCACGATCGCAATTGCCTCGAGCCAATAGGTTGGGTTCCAATTCTCCAGCGGCGTGGAGGCACCGCCCGCCAGCGCGTAGGCCGCCATCAACGCCATGCAGACCAGCATCACACCGCCGCACACTCGATACACCCGATTGCGAACCGTCTTGCGAAGCGTCATCGGCGGGAATCCGCTGGGGTTGGTCTTCACGAACAGGAACAGGCAGAAATAACTGAGGCTCAAAAAGAATCCGCACGCAAAGAACAAATGCAGGCTGCTGATGATCTCCTGCAACGGCGTGGGGTTCGCGGGCGCGGTCGGGAAGTAAGCCACACCCAGCGCAAAGAGACACGTCAGTTTTCCGGCGATCTCGTCTGCGCGGCCGTAGCCCTTGTACGAGAACAGGAACAACCCGGTCGCGGTCAACATGCCCACCATCACATCGCGCATCCCGGTGTAGTAGTACGCGCTGATCGAAGGTTGTTGCGGCTGGCCGAAGATGATCCATGCCCCCAGCGAGACAATGAACGGCAGCGAAGCCCCCAGCACACCGACCATCTGGCGCAAGGTCATATACGAAACAGCAAGCGACTTTTCTGTGGACGGCAGGATGGCCGGACTCGGCACAACCGGTGCAGGGATCGCCGCCACCGTTTCGAACTCCTGCGGAGCGGCTTTCTTCGTCGCGGAGGGTTTCTTCACATCCGCCTTTTTCTTTGCAGACACGGGCTTCCTGCGTTTCGGCTCTTCCTTCGTTTTCATCTCAGCCTCCTTTATGGCGTGTAAACGGCAGACCCAAACGAAATCACACCCACCCGCGTAAACAGATTGTCATCCGCATCAGGCAGCGGTCTTTTCCACCACCCAGAAATGGGACAAGCCCAACCCGCGCAGGGGGGTCTTCTCCAGCCATTGCAGAGCCGCGCGCAGCACCCTGCCCAGCGGCCCAAAGCGCGCAATGATATTGTCGTACGCGCCGAAGACCACCGTCTGCTCAATAATGCGGACCGGCATGCCCTCGAAAAGTTTCTCCATGTCGCGTTTCGAATAAACGCGCACATGCGGAGCAAGCCTGTCGCGCCAGGTGCGCGGCAGGTAATTCACAAAAAGCTTGTTGCCAAAATAATACTTCCCGCGCCAGTAGATGCCATGGGTCTCGAAGGGATAACCGCGGTTCGGGCAGAAGATCACGGCGCGGCCGCCGGGCTTGAGCACGCGCACCATCTCACGGACCGCCTCGCGGTCATCCTGCACGTGCTCGATCACTTCGTGACTGAGGATCAAGTCAAAGGCGGCAGCGGGGAGCGGGAGCGCCTCACCCGCTCCGTTCAGGATGTGAGGCGAGCGGGCGCCGGCCTCGCGGGCGCGTTCGAAGTCGAACTCCAGCCCGGTCACGGTGCCGCCGAATGCGGAAAGTTTTTCCACGTACATGCCCACACCGCAGCCATTCTCAAGGATCGTTCCTTTTAAACGCCCATCGGCCGCACGCTGGATCATTTGCAGGCGGCGTTCCTGGCCGGCGCGCCACACATACGAAGGTTCGCCGCGCAAGGCGGCCTTATCGAAGTCACGGGTTTCCATGCGTTCAATTATATCCATCTTGCAGGTTTTCCCGGCCTGTGCTAGAATTTGCGCGCACGACGAACCCAATACCGAACGCAACGAGAACTGGGCAACCCCCAGTTTTCTGCTTGTAATAAGGAGTTACGGAGCAGGACATGGCCACCAAGAACGAATTTGCCATCGCTTTCAATGAAATACTGGAAGACAAGCAACTCCCGCGCGAGATCATCATCTCGGCGATCGAGTCTGCCATGGTTTCCGCATACCGCCGAGCGGTGAATGCCTCCACGGCACAGCATGTGGAAGCCAAACTCGACCCCGAAACCGGTCACGTGACCATCTTCGCAGAAAAAGAAGTGGTCGAAGATACCATCGACGACCGCACCGAAGTCCTGCTCGATGTTGCGCGCAAGTATCAGCCGGAAGTGAACCTGGGTGATATGGCCCTGGTCGAGTCCACCCCCGCGGATTTCGGGCGTGTGGCCGCACAGACCGCCCGCCAGGTGATCCAGCAGCGCATTCGCGAGGCGGAGCGCGGCGCCCAGACCGAATACTTCCAACGCCAGGTGGGCGAGATCGTGAGCGGTGTGGTGCAGGCGGTGAGCAATGCGCAGGGTGTCACCGTGGGCCTGGATATGAAGGCCGAAGGCATCATGCCGAACAATCAGAAGATCCTGGGGGAGCGCTTCAAGGTGCACGAGCGCATCCGCGCCGTTGTGCTCGAAGTAAAAGACAGCGGGCGCGGCCCGCAGATCATTCTCTCGCGCGCGCACCGCAACTTTTTGCGCCGCTTGATGGAGAATGAGGTTCCCGAGATCTATCACGGCATCGTTGAGATCCGCGCCATTGCCCGCGAGCCAGGCGCACGCGCCAAGGTTTCCGTCAGCGCCACACAGGCGGGCGTGGACCCGGTTGGCGCTTGTGTCGGCCAGAAGGGCGTGCGCATTCAGGCGATCGTGAAGGAGCTTCACGACGAGAAGATCGACATTGTGCAGTGGAACCCGGACCCGGCCATTTACATCACCAAGGCCATCAGCCCGGCCAATGTGACCGCTGTATATCTCACCGAGGTGGAAGGCAGCAAGACCGCCACCGTGGTGGTGACCGAAGACCAGTTGAGCCTCGCGATCGGCCGCGATGGGCAGAATGCCCGTCTGGCCGCCAAGCTGACCGGCTGGCGCATCGATATCAAGAGCGTCCATGAGGCGGCCGGCGATTCGCTCGGCAAGCTGATGGGCGATGAGGGCCTGCAGGCTCTGCTGCCCGCGGTGATGGAGACCGTCCCCGCCATTCGGGAGATCCTGGCCAAGAAGAGCGAAGGCAAACCGCTCACCCCGGAAGAATACGATCAGCTCAAGGTTTTTGTGGATCGCGTGGAACGCCGCAACATCCAGGTCAAGGAAGCGGCTTTGCGCGCCGAGGTCGAGAAGACCATGGCCGCCACCCACGCCGACATTCCTTCCGCCGCTTTCAAGATGAAATTGGAAGAGGTTGGTTTGAAGGAGCACGTTTTCAACATCCTCACCGAGGCTGGTTTCGAAACAGCTGGTGCCCTGCTGGCCGCGCTCAAGAGCGACGCCGACAAGGTGCTTGGCCTGCCCGGCATTGGCCCGAAGGCAATGCAGAATATTCAGGAATCTGTCGCGGCGCTTTCCTTCCCGGCGGATGAGAAGCCCGTTGAGCCGGTTGTCGAAGCGCCCGCCGCGGTTGCCGAGGCGGTTGAGGTCGTGGAGGCAGTTGCCGCCCCGGCTGAGAAGCCCGAAACGAAGAAGCCCGCCCGCGTGAAGGAAGAAGCGGAAGAGATCGACGAGTCCACAAAGGACGGCGTTTCTCTCGATGCGATGTTCTCCTTCAATCCGGAATCGTTCACCGCCGGCGCCACTGAAGAGGAAGAATCCTCTGACGATAAGAAGAAGGCCAAGAAAAAAGGCAAGAAAAAAGGCGTCGAATTGGAATTCGACGAAGGCCTTGGCGAAGTTGTGGGCCGCAAGAAGCACAAGCGCGGCACCGGCGACTGGATGGAAGAGTAGCAGATTGATGCCCTTGTCCCTCAGCCGGGACGAGGGGTAGGACTATGACCGCCAAACCTGTCAAACGCGTCAAACATCTTCCACAGCGCACCTGTGTGGGATGCCGCGAAACGCTTGCCAAGCGTTCGCTCATTCGCATCGTGCGCACCCCGCATGGGGTTCAGGTGGACCCGACCGGGAAACTCTCGGGGCGGGGAGCGTACCTGCATGACCATCTGTCGTGCTGGGAGCGCGGATTGAAGGGCGCGTTGGCGCACGCACTAAAAACGGAATTGACCCAGCCTGAGCGCGCACAGTTGGAAGACTTTGCGCGCTCGCTTCCCGCGGAACCTGTGGACGGATCGGCCATGTAAAGACTCGTTTTCGTCACGGGTGCGCGGTTGCCAGGTTCTTCCCTGCGGGGGCAGGGACTGGAAGTGATTCATTGCAAGGAGGCACCCATGAACGGGAACGGTAACAAGCTTGAACTTCCTGCCAGCATCGTGGTTCGCGATCTGGCGCAGATGATCGAAAAAAGCCCCATTGAAATCATCAAAAAACTGATGACCAACGGCGTGATGGCTTCCATCAACCAGCCGGTGGACTTTGATACAGCCGCCATCGTGGTGGCCGAATATGGATTCGAGGCTGTGCCCGAAGCAGTGGTGGAAGAAGTGAAGGAAGAGGTGGGCGAGGTGCCGCTCTGGCGTCAGATGATCGCCGATGAGGATGCATCGCAATTGAAGAACCGCCCGCCGGTCGTGACCATCCTCGGCCATGTGGACCACGGCAAAACATCCCTGCTGGATGCGATCCGCCAGACGAATGTGGCCGCAGGTGAAGCCGGCGGCATTACCCAGCACATTGGCGCCTATCAGGTGGAGTTGAAGGGACGCACGATCTCGTTCCTCGACACGCCCGGTCACGCCGCTTTCACCGCCATGCGCGCGCGCGGTGCCCAGGGGGCCGATGTGGTCATCCTCGTGGTGGCCGCCGACGACGGCGTGATGCCGCAGACCCGCGAAGCGATCGCGCATGCCAAGGCCGCGCGTGTGCCGATCATCGTTGCGCTTAACAAAGTGGATAAACCCAACGCCAACCCCGACCGCGTAAAGCAGCAGTTGGCTGATGTAGAACTCGTCCCGGACGATTGGGGCGGGCAGACGCTGGTGGTGCCGGTCTCTGCCAAGCAGAAGCAAGGCATCGGCGACCTGCTCGAAGCCATCCTGCTGGTGGCTGACAACGCTGACATCCGCGCCAACCCGAACGGCAAGGTGATCGGAACGATCATCGAAGGCGAATTGGATAAGGCCAAGGGCGTAGTGGCCACCCTGCTCGTTCAAAACGGGACGCTCCAGGCGGGTGACATCGTGGTGGCCGGCACCGCCTACGGGCGCATCAAGGCCATGAACGATTTCCGCGGCAAGCCGATCAAGAAGGCCGGGCCTTCCACGCCGGCCCTGGTGATGGGGCTCTCCGATGTGCCCAACGCCGGCGATCTGTTTGAAGTGGTCGGCACCGACCGCGAGGCGCGCGAAATCGTGACCGAACGCGCCGATGCGATCAAGAAAAAGTCGCAGGAACGCCGCAAGATGTCGCTCGAGGATCTGTTCTCGGCTTACGAAAAGGGCGAGGCCAAATCGCTTAACCTCGTTCTCAAAGCCGATGTGCAGGGTTCGCTCGAACCGATCATCGGCGAACTGGATAAACTCAGCAAGGGCGAGATCGCCATCAATGTGCTTTATGCCGAAACCGGCAACATCGGCGAGAACGATGTAATGCTCGCCTCCGCTTCGAAGGCCATCATCCTTGGCTTCAGCGTGCAGGCCGAAGTGGCCGCTCGCCGTCTGGCCGAGGCCGAAGGCGTGGATATCCGCCTCTACGACATCATTTACCGCCTGACCGAGGATATCGAAAAAGCGCTCAAAGGCATGCTCGCGCCCGAGTTCGTGGAAAAGAGCATCGGCAAGGCGCAGGTACTCAAAGTCTTTGGCATTTCGAAGGTCGGCAAGATCGCCGGATGCAAGGTGATCGAAGGCGAATTGCGGCGCAACGCCAAGGTCCGTATGAAGCGCGGGGTCGACATTGTCTTTGAAGGCGATATGTCCTCGCTCAAGCATGAAAAGGAAGACGTGCGCGAGGTGCGCACCGGTTTTGAGTGCGGCGTGGGCCTGAAGAACTTCCACGAGATCGAGCCGGGCGACATCATCGAATGCTACGTTTTGGAAACTTCAAAATAGGTGAAAGCCCGTATTTACGCGCTGTGCATCCACAGTGCATAATATACAAATGGAGCACCCATGCCATCAGGAGTTCGACTTCAACGCATCGCTGACCGCATCCGCCAGGAGCTCTCGGAAATGCTCATCCGCGAGATCAGCGACCCGCGCCTCGAAATGATCTACGTCACTGACGTGAAAGTGGACCGCGAGCTGGCGTATGCCGACGTCTTTGTTTCCGCCGTGGAAGGGCACGAGCGCAGTGCTGAGGTTTTGGCCGGGCTCGAAAGCGCCAGCGGATTCATCCGCCGCGCCCTGTCTGGCCGCGTGGATCTGCGAGTCTTCCCGCGCCTGCGCTTCCACTGGGACCCAACCCCCGAAAACGCCGACCACATCGAAAAGGTGCTGGCCGAATTGAGAGAAAAGAGAAAGGATAAGTAGCTTTGCAGCACGCAGCGCCGCCCGCCAGAATAGTGCGGCCGGCGAGGGAGCGGTCACTCGATAATTTTTTCGTTGACGCCACGCGCAATCCCCTGTATAAAGAGAAGCAAGCGAAAAAAGAATTGGTTATGTATCAGACAGCCATAGCAGATATCAAGACCCGGCTTTCCGCCGCCAAAAACATATTGATCGCCTCCCATGTCCGCCCCGATGGAGACGCCATCGGTTCCCTGCTGGGACTTGGGCTTGCCTTGCAACACGCAGGCAAGAACGTACAAATGGTATTGCAAGACGGCGTTCCGGCATCCTTCCGCTATTTACCCGGCAGTGACAAAATACAATTGGAACCACAAGGCACGTGGGATACCTTCATTTCCGTTGATTGTGCAGACTTCAAACGATTGGGCAAGGGGTTCGAAAATCTTGGCAAGCCCGACATTAATATCGACCATCACATCACCAACCAAAAATTCGGCACGTTGAACCTCATCATGGGAGATGAGGTGGCCACCGCCGCCATCCTGACCCAGTGCCTGCCGCAATGGGACCTGGAGATCAATGCCGCGGTTGCCACTGCGTTATTGACCGGCATCGTGACCGACACCCTTGGCTTCCGCACCGCCAACACCACCCCAGAGGCTCTGCGTCTATCCGCCGAACTGATGGAACGCGGCGCTGACCTCGATGACCTGTATAGCCGTTCCCTGGTGCGACGCGCTTATCCCGCGGCGCGCTACTGGGGAGCGGGTCTCTCCAGCCTCGAGCGCACCGAAGACCTTGTTTGGGGCACCCTCACTCTCGAAGACCGCAAATCCGCCGGCTACGCAGGCAATGACGACGCAGACCTGATCAACATCATCTCCGCCATCGACGGCTCGAAGGTTGGCATGATCTTCGTGGAGCAGGCCGACCAGCACGTGAAGATCTCGTGGCGCGCCATCGAGGACGGCATCGACGTGTCGAAAGTGGCCAAGCACTTCAACGGCGGCGGCCACGCCGCGGCGGCCGGAGCTGACATCCCCGGCTCGCTCAGCGAGATCCAGCCGCGAGTCCTGCAAACGACGCGCGAAATGCTCGGACTGTCTTAGCGCTGTCTAATCAAAATCGGATAAAATCATCTAAATTAAGCAATTATTTTTCTCTTCTGTGGAGGAAACCATGAATAGCCAGGACGTAAAAAACGCAATATCGGGTGTTCTCGTAGTAGATAAACCCGTCGGTATGACATCGCATGATGTGGTGGAGGCAATACGCAGAGGCACCGGCATCCGCCGTGCCGGCCATACCGGTACGCTCGACCCGCGCGCCTCCGGCGTGCTCGTCATCCTCATTGGCCCTGCCGTGCGTTTGAGCGAATATGTTTCAGCTTCGGATAAACGCTACCAGGCCATCATCCGCCTCGGGTCCAGCACCGATACGTTCGATGCGGAGGGAAGATTTACCCGCACGAACGAACCCGTCAACGTGACGGAAGAACAGTTCGAGAAGATCCTCAAGACCTTCGAGGGCGAGATCGAACAAACTCCCCCGCCCTATTCGGCCGTCAAGGTCGGCGGACGCCGCGCGTATGACATGGCGCGCCAGGGCGAGGAAGTGCCATTGGAGCCGCGCAAGATCCAGGTGCATCACCTCGAAGTGCTCGAATGGGCGCCTCCCGAAGTGGTGGTGGATGTGCATTGCTCGAGCGGCACCTACGTCCGTTCGCTCGCAAATGATATCGGCACGCAATTAGGAACAGGCGCGTATCTTGTCGGCCTGCGCCGCACCAAAAGCGGACGCTTCAGCCTGCGCGACGCCACCCCCCTGCGCAAACTGCAAGAGGCCTTCCAGGCCGGCAACTGGTACCAGTTCCTGATCCCCGCCGCCGAAGCCCTCGCCGATTGGCCTGCCGTGGAACTCAACCCCGACGATGTGGAGGAAGTCCGCCACGGTCACCGCGTGAAGGCGCACGGCGAACAGCCCAACCTTGTGCGCGGCGTGAGCGCGGCCGGCGAACTGATCGCCCTCATGATCCCCGCCGTCGGCGAAGACGGCTCGCCCGAATGGCAGCCGAAGAAAGTCTTCTTCACCAGCGAAGCCAAGGCCGACGCCGAGTAACGAAACAGAAACCAGGTTTCCCCAAGAAACCTGGTTTTGACTTTACCCAACCGTGCAACACTATCTTTCCCTCGCCGAAGCCAACCTGAAAAACGCCTGGCTGACCATCGGCGTCTTTGATGGCATCCATCGCGGACATCAGGCCATTCTGAATCGACTGACGGCAGGAGCGCATGCAGACGGCGCGCCTGCCGTTTTGCTTTCTTTCGACCCGCATCCGGCCAACGTGCTAAGCGGGCGCGACCTTCGCCTGCTGACCACGCCCTCCGAGCGCGCCGACCTCGCCGCATCCCTCGGCGTGGACGTGGTGGTCACCGAGCCGTTCACCCGCGCACTTGCCGAAACATCCGCCCATGATTTCATGGCGGGCCTGCATCAGCACCTCGGGTTGAAGCACCTGCTCATCGGCTACGACTTTGCCCTCGGAAAGAATCGCGAAGGCAATGCCCAACGTCTTGCTGAACTCGGACGCGAGATGGGCTACAGCGTGGACGTGGTCTCCGCCATCGGTGACGAAAGCGGCGTAATCTCCTCCACAGAGATCCGCAAGCTCATCTCTGTGGGCAATGTAAGCGAAGCCGCAAAACTGCTGGGACGCAACTACAACATCTCGGGCCCGGTCATCCACGGCGACGGGCGCGGGCGGCGCATCAACATCCCCACCGCAAACATCGGTTATCCCGAATCGAAGATCCTGCCGCCCAACGGCATCTATGCCTGCTGGGCGCACGTGGATGGACAGCGGGTAATGGCCGCTACCAACATCGGCTTCAACCCGACCTTCACCCCCGATAAACGCACAGCCAACCTGGAAGCGCACCTGCTCGACTTTGATCGCGACATCTACGGCCAGCCCGTGACCGTTGAATTCGTCTCCCGCCTGCGCGACGAATTGAAATACAATTCGGTCGACGCGCTCGTGGCGCAGATCCACAAAGACATCGCAGAGACCCGCCGCATTCTCGCTTAATCCGCGCAGAAAACAAATTCGCGCCCAAGTTTGGTATTTCCTTCCCGGGCAGGAGCATACAAATGCAAGCCTTTGACTTCCCCCAACTTCTTTCCCAACACGCAGAAAACAAAAAACTTTACCTCGAATTTCTCAACGTCCCCGACCTGAGCATGGGACTCTACATCCTCCCCGCAGGCGGGACCGACCCGCAGTCCCCGCACACGGAGGATGAGGTGTACTACGTGGTCAGCGGGCGGGGAAAGATCCGCGTCGCCGGCGAGGACCGCGATGTGCAGACAGGCTCGATCGTCTACGTGGCGAAGAACGTGGAGCACAAATTCCATTCGATCGAAGAAGAACTGCGGGTCATTGTTTTCTTTGCCCCGGCCGAGTATTCGAATCGATCATAGACGGTATACTTGGGCCAACTTTCACTGCAATTTATCGGAGAGTCATGCTGCAACTTAAACGCACCCCCTTCCACGAACGGACCTCGGCCCTGTGCCTGCCGCAAAACTGGCGGCGCTGGGCGGGCTATGTTGTCGTCGGCTCGTACGAACTCGTGCTCGACCGCGAATATTGGGCCATCCGCAACTCGGCCGCGCTGATCGATGTCTCGCCGCTGATGAAGTACGTCATCACCGGCAAGGACGCCGCCGCCCTGCTCCACCGCGTCACCACGCGCGACGTACTCAAGATGAAAGTGGGCGCCGTGGCCTACACCGGCTGGTGCGACGAAGAAGGCAAAATGATCGACGACGGCACGGTCTCGCGCCTCGAAGACCAGACCTTCCGCCTGACCGCCGCCGAGCCGAACCTGCGCTGGCTGATGATGAACGCCGTGGACATGGACGTGCAGATCCGCGAAGTGACCGACGAGGTGGCCGCGCTCAGTTTGCAGGGACCCCATTCACGGTCCGTGTTGAACCGCTGCTGCGAGGCGAAGGTCGACGAGCTGAAATATTTCCGCCTGATGAAGAATCGCATCCAGGGCATGGACGTCACCATCTCGCGCACCGGCTACACCGGCGACCTCGGCTATGAGATCTGGATGGACAACAAAGACGCGCTTCGCATCTGGGACGTGCTGATGGCTTCCGGTTCTGATTTTGGCATCACCCCGGTCGGCATCCTCGCCATGGACATGGCACGCGTGGAAGCGGGTCTCTTCATGCTCGACGTGGATTACACGTCCACCAGCCATGCCTGGATCGAGTCGCAGAAATCGTCGCCGTTCGAACTCGGCCTCGAATGGACCGTGGCGCTGGACAAGCCCGGCTACTTCGTGGGCCGCCGCGCGCTGGAGCGTGAGAAGCGCGAAGGCTCCACATGGAAGATGATGGGCCTTGAAGTCGATTGGGTCGGCATGGAGAAGCTCTTCAAAGCAGTGGGACTCCCGCCGCAGATCCCCGGCATGGCAATGCGCGGCAGTTTACCGGTCATGGTGGGGAACGTGCAGGTCGGATACGCGTCCACAGCCACGTGGTCGCCGCTGTTGAAAAAATACATCGCGCTCGCGCATTTGCAGAAACCTCATTTTGAACCCGGCACGGACGTGCGTCTCGAAGTAACAGTGGAACACCATCGCCGCCATGCGCCCGCGAAAGTGGTCAAGTTGCCGTTCTATGAACCGGAGTGGAAAAAGAAGTAGACCGGAATGATGTTCCGGCCATGGTCTTGTTTCTCAATTTGTTTGACTGTATACTAGCCAAAATATTCCAAAGGAGATATTGAAATGGACAAGCGTTCACAAGGAATTTTATTCACCGTCCTGGCCGCGCTGTTCTGCGGATGTCCGGGCCTGTTCCTCTGCGTCTTTGGCGGAGCCAGTGCCCTCGGCGGCGGCACCTTTACCCTCGGCGCCGATCAGGGCGCGATTCCCCCGGCGGTCGGCGTTGCTTTGATCTGCCTCTCACTGATCTTCATCGCCATTCCCATCGCGGTCGGATTCTTCACCCTGCGCAACAAACCCGCCGCCGTCGCTCCCGCCCCTGACAGCAACGAGCCCATTCCCCCGGCGTCGTAACAAGAAATCCTCGAATCAAAAAAGAGACGGTCACTTTCAAGGTGACCGTCTCTTTTTATATTTCTACTTCACCAAATTCCGCAGCACCGTGTGGAGGATGCCTCCGTTGCGGTAGTAGTTCACTTCCACATCGGTGTTCAACAGCGCAGTAACCTTGAACTCGATCACCTTGCCGTCCGCCTTCTTCGCCTTCACGGTCAATTCAGCCTTCGGCTGGATCTTGTCGTTCAGTCCTTCGATGTCGAAGACCTCGCTGCCATCCAGTCCGAGCGACTCGGCGTTCTGGCCTTCGAGGAAGCGCAGGGGCAGCACGCCCATGCCGACCAAATTCGAGCGATGGATGCGCTCGAACGATTCAGCGATGACGGCCTTCACGCCCTGCAGCATCGGCCCCTTGGCGGCCCAGTCACGGCTCGAGCCGGTCCCGTATTCCTTGCCCGCGATGACGATGGCTGGGACGTTCGCCTTCTGGTAGAGCATGGCGGCGTCGTAGATCGACATTACCTGACCATTGACCGTGGACGATTGACCATCGTCCGTCGTCTGTCGTCCATCGTCAAAGAATTTCGTCCAGTTGCCTTCCTTCGGCGCGACGAGGATGTTCTTCAAGCGGATGTTCGCGAACGTGCCGCGCGCCATCACCTGGTCATTGCCGCGGCGCGCGCCGTACGAGTTGAAGTACGTGGGCGCCACATCTTTTTCCTGCAGGAACTTCCCGGCGGGACTGTCCACGGCGATGTTGCCCGCGGGCGAGATGTGGTCGGTGGTGATCGAGTCGCCGAACATGGCCAGCACACGCGCGGAGTTGATTCCGGCAATGCCGCCGACATTCAGCGAAAGCGTCTGGAAATACGGCGGGTGATGGATGTAAGTGGAATTCTCATCCCACTCATACAGGTCGCCGCCGGTCACTTTGATATCCTTCCACATGTCCGAGCCGCTGAACACGTCGGAATATTTGTCCTTGAACATTTCCGCGTTGACACTGGACTCCACCGCTTCGCTGATCTCCTTCTGGGTGGGCCACAAGTCGCGCAGGTAGACCGCCGCCCCATCCGAACCGGTGCCGATCGGCTCCTCGTCGAGGTTGATGTCGACGGTGCCAGCGAGGGCGTACGCCACGACGAGCGGCGGCGAGGCCAGGAAGTTGGCCTTGACCAGCGGATGGACGCGGCCTTCGAAGTTGCGGTTACCCGAGATGACCGCCGACGCGACCAGGTCGGACCCGGTGACGGCCTTGGCCACCTCGTTCGGGAGCGGACCC
>CAYNQA010000040.1:3962-16087 GCA_964399225.1 uncultured Anaerolineaceae bacterium | reverse complement strand
CTTCCATCTTGAGCAGGCGCTGGGATTCTTCCTCGGCCAGTTGCATGAGCGGCACGCCGGTCCACATGGACACGACTTCGGCGATATCTTCCGACGTCACTACCGGGCTGTTGGCGCGGTCCCATCCCGAGCGCAGACGTTCGATCTGCGACTCGATGTCGATGGCGCGCTCTTCCCACTCGCGGATCTCTTCGGTATTGCCTTCTTCCTGTGCCAGACTGCGATTCTGCCGGGCAGAGCGCAATTGGGTGAAGAGGTCCTTGGCTTGTTTCGCGGCGGGGCTCTTGTACATACGCACGCGCGACGAAGACTCATCGATCAGGTCAATGGCCTTGTCGGGCAGGAAGCGTTCGGTCACGTAGCGGGAGGAGAGATTGGCGGCCGCATCCAACGCATCGTCCGAGATGACGAGGTGGTGGTGCTCCTCATACATCGAGCGCACACCCTTGAGGATCTCAATGGTCTCCTCGACAGAGGGCTCATCCACCTGGATGGGCTGGAAGCGGCGCTCGAGGGCCGCATCCGATTCGATGTGCTTGCGGTATTCCTCGAGCGTGGTCGCGCCGATCACTTGCAGTTCGCCGCGCGAGAGGGCAGGCTTGAGGATATTGGCCGCGTCCACGGAGGAACCGGCGGCGCCGGCGCCCACCAGCATGTGGACTTCATCAATGAACAGAATTGCGCCGGACTGCTTGAGCTCGTCGATGACGCGTTTGAGGCGCTCTTCGAACTGTCCGCGGTACATCGTGCCGGCGACGAGCGAGCCCACGTCCAGTTGCAGGACGCGCTTGTTCATCAGCGGCGCGGGCACGTCACCTTCGACGATGCGCTGGGCGAGGCCTTCCACAATGGCGGTCTTGCCCACGCCCGGCTCGCCGATCAACGCGGGGTTGTTTTTGGTGCGGCGCGCGAGAATTTGAATGACGCGCTCGATCTCCATCTGGCGGCCGATGACCGGGTCGAGTTTCTTTTCCTCGGCCTTGGTGGTCAGGTCGCTGGCGAGTTGGTCCACGAGCGGGGTCTTTTGTCCCGCGGGTTGGCCGGGGCGTTGGGGTTGGGCCGGCCCGGCCGGGGTCGCGGTGGAGGCGGATTCGTTCAGCACGCGTCGGGTCTGGCGGCGGATCTGGTCCGGCGTCACGCCCAGGCGGCGCAGCACATCCATCGCGGTCCCTTCCACGCGGACGAGGGCCAGCAGGATGTGTTCGGTGCCGATGTAATGGTGCCCGAGGCGGCGGGCCTCGTCCACGGCAAATTCAAGCACTTGTTGGGTTTCGGGAGCGAGATCGATCTTGCCTTCGGTGCCGCGGCCGGGGGGCGAAACACGCTCCACCATCTCGCGGACACGGGCGGGTTCGAGGCCAAGCTCGCGCAGAACGCGACCGGCCACACCGCCATCTTCATCTGCCAGGCCGAGCAAAAGGTGCTCGGTGCCGATCATGCTCTGGCGCGCACGTTCGGCCTCGGTGTGAGCGAGACTGAGCACACGGCGCGCTCGTTGGGTAAATCGTTCCATTCCAGCCATAGTTTCTCCAATCAAAAACGACAGGGACTGTCTGAAAAGATTCTACCAAACATCGGGAGCGAATCGATGTTGGAATTAGATTAGAGTTTGGGGACAATCTTGGAAATTCGATACTCGATATTCGAGATTCGGCACGAATATCGAGTATCGCTAACGAGTATCGCCATCACCTTTGATCTTGCCGCGCGCCTGTCGGTCGAGTAATTTGGCAAGGTTGGCTTCGGCCACGTCATCGAGCGAGATGTTCAGTTCGGTGCAGACCTGCGCCAGGTACCAGAGCACATCACCAAGTTCGGCAGCCAGCGCTTCGCGTGTTTCGGGGCTGATCTCGCCGCCTTTGTCGCGGAACACCTTCTTGAGCTTGCCGGCCACCTCGCCAGCTTCATTGGCAAGGCCAAGCGTGGGGTACACAACAGCATGCCCGATGGACGGATATTGAGCGGTCGCGCGCGAGCGTTTTTGATAGTCGGAAAATTCCATTCGATTCACCTGTAGTAAATTTTTATTCGACAAGCCTGGCCGGACCGCCGACACTGGCAACGAGGACATTTTCCACGCCCGGCAGATTCCGCAATCGCGCTTCCGCCTCTTTCTGGACCCCGGACGGGCACAGCACGTGGACGTTTGGTCCGGCGTCCACGGTGTAGGCGACGGGCAGACCCTCCGCCCGCCAGGCGCGGACGGACTGCATCACGGTCATGCTGGCCGGCTGCCAGTAGTGTAACGCAGGCGAGGAGGTCATCATCACGGCGTGCATCATGTCCGAGTCCAGTTCCATGATCTCGGCCATGGCGTTGAAGTCGCGCTCGAGCACGGCGCGGCGGCAAAGATCCAGGCGGCGAGTTGTATCCGCCAGCCGCGCAGATTGAAGCGGGCTGGTCGCTGCAATGGCGTGGCCTTCTGTGGAGCCGGTCTTCTTGTGTCCCGCGCTGACGATGGCGACACAATCGCACAGGTCCCAGTGATCGGGTGCCGCGATGGAGAATGCGAACGAGTCCATGTCGCCGCTGCCCATCTGCCACTCCACGAATCCGCCGGGGATGGAACGCGAGGCCGACCCCGATCCGCGGCGGGCGAGGCGGGAAAGCTCGGGCTCGGAGAGAGACAACCCCGCGGCCTTGGAGGCTGCCAGGGCGAGCGCGGCAAATGCGGCGGCGGAGGAAGCGATCCCCGCGCCGGTCGGAAAATTATTTTCGCTGGTCACCCTGGCACGGGCGTGTATCCCGGCCATCTCGCGGACCAGGTCCAGGATATCTGCGACACGCTCCAGCCCCTTGCCGCGGGATTCAAAACCGTTGATGCTGAGCGAATCGGTTTTGGCGTTGCCGAACGTGACCGTGGTGCGCGTGAACAACCCGTCGAGGTTCATCGACATCGAACCATTCGCAGGCAGGCGCAGAGGATTGTCGCGATTGCCCCAGTATTTGATCAGGGCGATGTTTGGGTGAGCGATAGCAGTGATTGAATCCATGATTTAACCAATTTGAACTTCCACATCGGAGGTTTTGAGGAAGCGCCCGAGTTGCTGTGCTTCAGCTCGAATATCATTTTGCATGGCGCGCGTGAGGGGTTGAATTTTTTTGACTCGAATGAAGAGGCGATCCTTCTTCACATCGTGCTCCCACACACCGACAATACGTCCGTTCGCGATGACGGTTGGGGCGATCCATCCCTGCGGGCGCGAGACTTTCGCATGGTGTTGCCTGCTGACGAGGTGGTCTCGTTCCTTGTGTCCAATGATGAACGAATCAAAATAGGGCAGCAGGCGCACGAGCGGGCGTTCGAATTTAGCGTGCAATAGTTCGTTGACATCTTCTTGAAGAAGAAAGACTTTTTTATTTTCAACATTGACTGGCAACATGCCGCCCTGCTGACGATCCCAGATCGTGCGCGTCTCGGTCAGGGTCATGCCGCTCCAGGCGGCGAAATCGTGCGGCGCGGCCGGGCCGAAGGATTTGAGGTACCGTCGCAGGAGCGCATCTTCGGCGTCTTCTCTTGCGATGTCTCGCCACTTGGGGACCCATGCATCGGCGCGGACGAAGGTTGGCTCGCTGCCACGCGGCGGGCCGTAGCAGACGATTCCCCGGCTGGTGACGATGTGGATGAGGTACACAACCGGGTAATTCAGCGGCCCGACGGGAACAGCTGCTATCTGTTTGCGGCTTCCCCATCCGCCGCCACGCACGTCCCGCTTCTGCACGCCCATCTTGCGGCTGACCCGCTCGGCGATCTCGTTTCTGGTGAGTGGCTGGTCCAGCACGGACAAGGTCGCGTCGATCGCGGCATGCACTGTCTTTTCGGGCACGCCTTTGCGCAAGGCCCACGTCACCTCGCGCCGCGCGCGGCTGGCGGCTCCCTGAGAAAAGATCATGAGTTCCCGCGCTGGGACGAGGAATAAGGTCTGCCTCATGCACGAAGCCTTGACCAGTTTACGTTCAGCCATGGCCTTCTCGACCTGCTGTTGCTCCAGGTCGTTGTGGCGGATGCCCAGCGAAAGTTGCGCCGCCGAGACCAACTGCGCCTGCGCCCCGCCCATCTCGCCTGCAACAGACACAAGATCCTTCGCCGGTGCTCGGTCTAGAAGGTGATGACGGGCGAGTCGAAAGGCCGAAGCCTGTTCCCATGAAACAGTAAACGGAATTTCCCGGTGGATTGGCATGGCGTGAGTTTACCACTTCGTTTCTCTGTTTGATGCTCTTTGGAATGTTATCGGGTAAAATACATTTACCATTCACCCCCGTCGTAGAGCGGCGGGGTATTCAAATCCAGAGGAGATTCCCCCATGTATCACACAATCATCATCGTTGGAAATGTCGGCAAAGATCCCGAAATGCGTTACACGCCCTCGGGCCAGGCGGTCACTTCGTTTTCTGTCGCCACCAACCGCCAATACACCGGCTCGAATGGCGAGCAGGTGAAAGAAACCATCTGGTTCCGTGTTTCCACCTGGGGCAAGCAGGCCGAGATCTGCAACCAATACGTCAAGAAGGGGTCGAAGGTATTGATCGAAGGCCGCCTCACCCCCGACAAAGCCACCGGCGGTCCGCGCATTTGGACCAAGCAGGACGGTTCAGCCGGCGCATCCTTTGAAGTGACCGCCAACACCGTGCGCTTCCTCTCCTCCCGTCAGGAAGGCGGCGAGGGCGGCGGAGTTGGCGCCATGGACGCGGGCGACATGGTTGTCCCTGCGGACGATATCCCATTCTAGGATAGGAGGGGAACATGCCTCCCTCACGCGTAGCCCTGACCTTTGAGGTCCCCACCGATATCAAGACCTTCTACGGCAACCTGGCGCGCATCTCGCACTCGCCCGCCGATATCGTGATCGATTTTGCGTTGGCCCTGCCCGGCGAGCCAAAGGCCATGGTGCAGACGCGCGTGGTCATGTCGCCGCTCAGCGCCAAACTCTTCATGAACGCGCTTGCCGAGAACATCTCACGGTTCGAGAGTGCCTTTGGCGAGATCACCCTGCCGGGCAACAGCTCACTGGCCGAACATCTCTTCCGGCCGCAGAAACCGCCCGAAGCCCCCAAGAAGGAATAATGGATAAACTCGAATCGATCGCCGACCAGATCCGGCAGGAATTCGACGCCCGAACTGCCGCGCGTGACAAGGCTCTCGCCACCGCGCGGCAGTTGACTCGTGCCTGCTCGCTCGCCATCCGCGCCGCACACCGCCTCGACACCGACGGGATAGCGGGTCAGCTCGCCGAAGCGCGTTCCCTCGCCGACGCATTGCGCGACTCGCTCACTGACTACCCGGAACTGTATTACACCGGCTACACCCAGGACGCACTCAAGGAATTCGTGGAGGCCAACGTCACCTGTGCATTGATCCAGGGACAACCACTTGCCATGCCGCAAGACCTTGGCGTGATGGGTGCCACGTACCTGAACGGTCTGGCCGAAGTGGTCGGTGAGTTGCGCCGCCGCACGCTCGATATTCTGCGTCACGGATATTCCGAGGAGGCCGAACGCCTGCTCAGCCAGATGGATGATATCTACGATGTGCTGGTGACGATGGACTATCCCGACGCGGTCACCAACGGTCTGCGCCGTCAGACGGATATTGCGCGCAGCATCATCGAAAAGACACGCGGTGACATCACCTTCAGCCTGCGCGGCGGCCAGCTCGAACAAGCCATGCGCGGATTGAGCCGCCAGCTAAACGGCAACCCCGACGGGGGTGCGGAAGATGCGCCGATGCAATTTGGGTCCAGCTCGGAGGAATAGTCATGGCCAAGGGTGGTCGTCGGTATCCTCTCCTTGTGTATCGCGAAATGCTCAACCGCTGGTGGCCGGAGTTGTTCTGGCTGGGCATTGGCCTGTTGGGGTTGGCTGGGCTGGGCTGGTACTTTATCCCTGATCCGCTCCATGCGTGGCGTTGGACCTGGTTGATGTGGTTAAGCGCCGGGCCGTTTTTGGCGGTGTTCATCCTGTTCGTGATGCGCGGGGTTGCCTACATTCAGCCGTATCCCACCCACCTGCGAATTGTGACACCGATCCTGCGTTTCAATATTTCATACAAGCGTCTGCGCAAATACACCACGTCGGAGATGCGTGCGATCTTTCCGCCCTCGAAGAAAATGCCCGGTTGGAAGCGCGAGGTGCTGGGAAAATTTGCCAGCAAGACCGCGGTCGTCCTGGAACTGACGGGTTGGCCCGTGCAACCGGCCATGGCGAAGATATTCCTCTCTTCACTTTTCTTCCGCGATACCACGCCGCATTTCGTGATCCTGGTGGAAGATTGGATGCGCCTGAGCCTGGAGATCGACAGTATGCGCACCGGCGGCGGAACTCCGCAACAGCAACGCCCGCAGAATCAATCCATCCTGTCGCGCCTGCCGCGAAACGATAAATGAACATCTACTTTGCCTGTTCCATCACCGGCGGGAGGGAATTTCAGCCGGCCTACGAAACGATCACGCGCGCCCTGCTTGCAGATGGTCATATCATCCCCACAGCGCACCTGGCAGAAGCCGGTGTGGTGGACGAGGAGCGGATCATCGATCCCGTCGCCGTCTACACCCGCGATACGGACTGGATCCGCGCGGCGGATGTTTTGATCGCCGAGGTCAGCGTGGCTTCCCATGGTGTGGGATATGAAATTGCGTTCGCTTTGGGGCTGGGAAAACCGGTGCTTTGCCTGTATCAGCAGAACAGAAAGGTTTCGAAGATGATCACAGGCAATCAAGACCCGCATTTGCGAATTTCATCCTACGAACGTGTGGAGGATGCCATTCGCCTTGCGCAGGAGTTTTTGGCTGTCCAATAATTGTGAATATTGTCACGAATTATCCGTGACACATGACAATGCTGGTTTTGAGGGACATGGGCTATTATTCGTAATGGAGACGGACATCGCATCTCCGACAATGCTCCTCACTGTCTCCTCCTTTGGCGAATGCCTCCGCCGGTTGCTCACCGGCGGAGGCTATTTAATGGGGAAAACGAAAGCGCGAAGGGGTTGCCTCCGCGCCGAGCACAAACCTATGAGAATGTGAATTTATTTCTCCGCTGGCAGCACTACAAAGAAGGTGCTTCCCTTCCCAAGAGCGGATTCGACCCAGATGCGCCCCGCGTGGCTGTCCACGATGGATTTGACGATGGCCAGGCCGAGGCCGGATCCAACAATTCCATCCGGAATATTGTTGCCGCGGTAGAACTTTTCGAAGATGTGCGGCTGGTCAGCGGGCGAGATGCCGGGGCCCTCATCCTTGACGCTCAAGATCAGCTGGCTTTCTTCTGTGTACAGGCGGATATCGATCGTACTGTTGTCGCCGGAGTATTTGACGGCGTTGCCGATCAGGTTATCGAGCATCTGGCTGATGCGCAGGGGGTTGGCCTGGATGGTCGGAAGCACTGGGCCTTTTTCCACGTTCACACGCAGGTTTCGATTTCTCATTTGGCCGGCCAACACTTCGAGTGTGCGCGAGAGAATCTTCTCAAGGTGGACGCTCTCACGGCGGGTGTCGAAACCGGCTTCCATGCGGCCGATGTCTAACAGGTCGTTGACCAGGGTGGTGATCTGCTGGATGCTGCCCTTCAAACGCCCCATAAATTCAGTCTGTTGTTCGTTGAGCGGGCCGGTGCGCCCGACCAATTCGGCGTAACCCAGAACAGAGGTGAGCGGCGAGCGCAGGTCGTGTGAAACGGTGTGGACGAAGTCGGTCTTCAGCCGTTCAAGCTCCTTGAGGTGGGAGATGTCGCGCAGGGTGATGGCGGCGCCAATCTCGGGAATGAGCGTATAGCGTGCCGCAAAGACGCGTTTGTCATCGAGGTGAACTTCGTGGATCTTGACTTCTTCGGTGGACGATGCATGGTTCAACAGTGAAATCAGATCGGGATGTGGGATGGCCTCATCGAGCGGCGCGCCAAGGCAGGATTTTTCGCTCACGTTGAAGAGCGTCTGCATAGTGCGGTTGAGGAGCAGGATCCGGTGATTCTTGTTGAGGATAATGACACCGTCACCCAGATTCTGGAAGATGGCATCAAGATCATGGACCTGTTTCTGCAAGCTGGACGTGGTCCGCTTGACCTCGTGCCGCACCCAATCACCGAGGCGGCGGGCGCGGGAGAGACTCTTGGTGACGGCGTTGACGATGTCATCGGTGCGCAGGGGCGGGTAGATGTATCCGCTCAGCCCGGAGGCGAGGACCTGCTTGGCGGTCTCGCCGGAATCTTTTTCCACGTAGAGCAGAATGGGCAGGGTGGGGAAACGTTCGAGTTGGGCGCTGGCGAGGGGCAAACCCGCTTCCCCGTGGAGCGAAGCGCCGATCAACAGCAGGCTGGGCGAGGATTCCTGCAGGATGCGTTCGAGAGCGGCGCGGTCGCGCGCTTCGGCCACGTCGTATCCGGCGGCACGCAAGGCGCGTTGCACCAGCAACTGGAACGGCGACTCGTCCAATGCCAGCAGGATCAGTTCTTGTTTGCCCATAAATTATTTCGTCGGTTTGCTTTGCGGGGTGGTGTGTTGAATGGCGCTGGAGAGACGTTCGAGCGCGGCTTCGGTGGAGGCCAGCGCCTCGCGCTGTTCATTGGTCAGGTCGCCGGTCTTGCCGGTTTGCATCAGGCTGAGGGGGTAACGCATGCTTTGCAGTTCGTTGTAGACCGTGCGGCGCAGGGATTCGAAGAGGGCGTTCTGGTGCTTCTCTCCGGCGCGGGCCGATTCGGCGGTCTGCGCGAGAACGCGGAAGAGGCGTTCGTTGACAAGCGAGATGGAGGCGTAATCGGCCACGGCTTCGAGCAGGGTCTGCTCGATGTTGCCAAATGGTTTGGCAGCCTTGCGGACCATGACGAGCAGGCCGATGACCTCATGCTTCACCTTGATGGGTGTGACCGCCGCCGACTTGCCGAGGTTCGACACTTTGAATTTTGAGAGCGGTTCGCCGTGGATGAGCAGGGTTTCGCCGGAAAGCGCAACGAGCGAACTGATGCCGTCGTCTATCGGCTGGCCCATTTTCTTCGACCATGCTTCGGGCAGGTTACGGTGCGCGGTGAGGGGGAATGTTTTCGTGGCGTCGTCGCGCAGGAGCAGCCAGCCCATATCGGCGCTGGTGACCTGCATGGCGCCCTCCACGATCTTTTCGAAGAGCACCTGACGGTCGGTGGTTGAAACGACAGCCTTGCCGAGCGCGACGATGGTGGTCAACTCGCGGACTTTGCGCTGCAACTCGTCGTTCATCTGCTTGATCTGCGCGTCGAGCGCGGCGCGCGAACGTTTTTCACGCACCTGTTTAATGACGCGCTCCACCACTGAGACCACTTCCGCATCGCGGGCGGGCCAGAACAGCACATCCACGGCGCCGAGGCGGAAGGCCTGGATGACGTCGTGCTCCTGTCCTTTTTCGGCGAGCACGATCAGCGGCGCGGTCATGCCTTGCGAACCGAGCGCCACCAGCAGGTCTTTGCCCGAGAGGCCGGGCAGGCTCAGGTTGGCAATGAGCAGGTCGGGGGGAGTCTGAACCGTCTGCTTGATCGCGGCACCGGCTTCGGCGGCCACGTCCACGGTATAGCCAAGCGGACGCAGCGCCTGGCGCGCGATCAGGTCGCTGATATCGGGGTCGCTTTCAACGAGCAGGATTCGTTCGAGGTCCGCCATGTGTTTTGATTCCGGGGAAGTTGTCTAAATGGATTGTAACATTATTGTTAAAAAAAGGGGCAAGCCCGGCTATAATTTGAGGCGGAGATCCCCGTGCGCCGAACCAAAACGCAAAAATTCAAGGACGCCCTCACCTTTCCCTTGCGCGCCTTTCTATTATTTCACGAAGACCGCTGGGGACTTTCTTCGCAGGCCAGCGAGCGCTATGACTATGCCGCCTCGGCGGTGACCGGACACTGCCTCGACATGGGCTGCGGGAGCAACCGCTTCATCACCGAGACGTTGAGCGGCCACGGCGTGGGAGCCGATGTCTACCGCTATGCCGAAAACACGACCGGCGTGATCCTCGAGGACCCGGCCAAATTCCCCTGGCCCGACGCGACCTTTGACTCGGCCACCTTCCTCGCCAACATCAACCACGTCCCCGCCTCGCTTCGAGACGCGGAACTGGGTGAGGCCTATCGCGTACTTCGCCCCGGCGGAAACATCATCGTCACCATGGGCCTGCCCATCGTGGAGATCATCGTCCACCAGGTCATCTGGCTCTACGACCGCCTGTTCAAAACCAAACTGGACCACGACAACGAGCGCGGCATGGTCGAGGGCGAAGAATATTACTTGACCGGCACAGAGATCCGCCGCCTGCTCACGAAGGCCGGTTTCAAGCGCATCACCTACAAACCGTTTTGGACGCAATGGTGCCTGAACGGCATGTACATCGGCTGGAAGGATTGACGTGAGCGACGCGCCGCACTTTCACCAATACAACATCGCAGTGGTCATCCCCGCCTATCGCGTGGAACGCGAGATTCCCTCTGTGCTCGCGGACCTGCCCGCCTATCTCCGTCACGTCATCGTGGTGGATGACGCTTCGCCGGACAAAACAGCGGAGATCGTGACCGAGGCAGCGAAGAACGATCCGCGCATCCTCCTGATCCGCCACGAAAAGAATCGCGGCGTAGGCGGTGCCATGACGACCGGCTTCCGCAAAGCCCTCGAACTCGGCGCACAGGTTGTGGTCAAACTCGATGGCGACGGACAGATGGATGCGCGTCACCTGCCTGCCCTGCTCGCGCCTCTCATCCGCGGACAGGCCGACTACGCCAAAGGAAATCGCTTCCGCGATTTCGTGTCCCTGCAAAAGATGCCGCTCATCCGCCGCATTGGAAACATGGGATTAGGATTTTTAACCAAAGCCGCGACCGGCTACTGGAGCATGTTCGACCCGACCAACGGCTATGTGGCGATCCGCGGCGAGGTGTTGGCGCAACTCCCGCTCAGCAACGTGGACAATACCTACTACTTCGAAACTTCCATGCTCGGCAATCTCTATTTGCTCGGCGCGGTCGTCCGTGACGTGCCGATGCCTGCACGTTACCAGAACGAGGTTTCGAACATGCTCATCCATCGCGTGCTGTTCGAGTTCCCGTGGAAATTATTCCGCACGTTTCTGCGGCGCATGTGGCTGAAGAATTTCCTTTACGATTTCACAATGACCTCCGTCTACCTGCTGACCGGCCTGCCGCTCCTACTCTTCGGCTTGACCTTCGGCATCGTCAAGTGGATCCAGTACGCGGACCTCAATGTCCCCGCGCCGACCGGAACCGTGATGCTTGCGGCGCTTCCCGTCCTGCTTGGAATCCAATTTCTGCTCTCTGCCGTCGAACTCGATCTGCGCTCTGTCCCGAAAGAGCCGCTCACAAGCCCGTTATGAAGAACGAACACGAAGGCACAAAGACCCCAAGACACAAAGAAGAAAAAAACTTAGTGTCTTCGTGCCTTGGTGACTTTGTGTTTTGATATCCTTTCATCCGTGGTAGTTCATCATGAATCCATCCGACTTTTCCTCCTACAAAACCACCATCCGTTCCGCCATCCGTTCCGCACTGGCCGAGGCCAAACCCGGCACGCTCGATGAAGCCGCCTTTCCGGCCTACTCGCATCCCAATCCGTTCATCAACTGGTTGTTCTGGCAGCGCCTGCGCGTGGTGATGAACTTCGTCAAGAAACATGCGCCCTTCGAGCAAACTCTCGACTTTGGTTGCGGCAGCGGTGTGCTCCTGCCCTTCCTCGCCGCGCACTCGCAACGCGTCCTCGGCCTCGACGTGGACCTGCTGGCCTACAACGTGATGAGCAAACGCCTGAACTTCCCCAACACCATCGAAGTTCGCGACGCGAATCAGAATCCGCTTGCATCCCTGCCCGCCGCCTCCTTCGATCTCATCACTGCCCTCGACGTGCTCGAACACGTGGACGATCTTTCCTCCACCCTGCGCGACCTGATGCGCCTGCTCAAGCCGGGCGGCTGGCTGGTGGTCTCAGGCCCCACCGAAAACATCTTCTACAAGATTGGCCGCAAACTCGCAGGCCCGGAATATTCCGGCGCGTACCACGAGCGCGGCATCCCCGAGGTCCGCGTGGAACTGGGCAAGCTTGCGCCGGTCACCACCATTGCGCGCCTCTACCCGCCCGTCACACTCTTCGATATTTTCGCCGCGCAGGC
>CAYNQA010000040.1:0-3862 GCA_964399225.1 uncultured Anaerolineaceae bacterium | reverse complement strand
ATGGGACTGTTCGACTCTCCATTCATTCCCGGTGAGACTCCCGCCCGCGATGGACCGCTCGCCCGCTTCCTGCCTCCGCTCGAAGAGGGCATCATCGCCGACTGGCTCTCGCTTCATGCCAAACGGGGCAGTTGGTTGCTCGACCCATTCGGGTCCGCCCCCCGGCTGGATGTGGAGGCCGCGCGTGCCGGGCATCGCGTGCTGGTGACAGCGAACAACCCCATCACGCGCTTCCTGCTCGAACTGACCGCCCAACCGCCGACCGAATCTGAACTCAAGGCCGCATTGGCCGACCTCGCCGTGACAAAAAAAGGGGGCGAGCGACTCGAAGACCACCTGCAATCTCTCTACCTGACAACCTGCGCCAAGTGCGAAAAAGAAATCCCCGCCCGTGCCTTCGTGTGGCGCAAAGGCGCGGCTGCTCCTTTCGCGCGCGTGTACGAATGTCCGCAGTGCGGTGACTCGGGCGAGAAGCCGGTCACGGAGGCGGATGTGAAACGCTGCGAGGGCATCACAGCCACAGCAGGGTTGCATCGCGCGCGGCTGATCGAGCGCGTGGCCAAACCCGATGATCCCGACCGCGAATACGCGGAAGAGGCGCTTGCCGTGTACTCGCCTCGCGCAATTTATGCGTTGGCCACGCTCATCAACCGTCTCGACATGTCCGGCGTCACAGCCGAGAGGCGGAGGGCATTGAGTGCGTTGTTCCTATCGGTGTGCGACGCGGCGAACAATCTTTGGGGGCGGGGCAATGAGCGTCCACGGCCGAAGCAGCTTTCCCCGTCCAGTGAGTACCGCGAGAACAACGTCTGGATGGCACTCGAGGCGTCCATTGCAGAATGGGCCTCGCAGGCCGCGCCGGTTCCCATTGTCCAATGGCCGAATAAATTACCGGAGACCGGCGGCGTGCTGATCTACGAAGGCCGCATCGCGGACCTTGCCTCGCTGGTGAAAAGCGAGGCGCCGATCAGCGCGGTCTTCGGCGCACTGCCGCGACCCAACCAGGCCTTCTGGACTCTCTCCGCGTTGTGGGCAGGCTGGTTGTGGGGCAGCGAATCAGCCGAACCGTTCCATCTTGTGTTGCGCCGCCGCCGTTACGATTGGGCCTGGCACTTCGAAGCATTGCAGGCTGCATTCCATTCCTTGTTCGACTTACTTGCGCTCGCCACGCCGTTCTTTGCGTTCATGCCTGAGCCGGAGCCGTCTTTCCTCACCTCGGCCCTTGCCGCTGCTCGGACAAATCACTTTGAGTTAAAGAGCATCGCGCTGCGCACCGCCGAGGATGCCGCACAGATCACCTGGACGCGCGGCGAGCGCCTGCATTACGGGCGCGAAGATGAAACGACCGACGAAACGATCCTCAACACGTTGCGCGAGTTCATCATGGCGCGCGGCGAAGCGGTGCCATACCTGCCCATGCACACGGCGGGACTGGGTGCCTTGGTCGACTCGCATGCGCTGGTGAAACAGGGACAAGCCTCCGAGGAGATCCTGCGTGACGCCTCCTCCAGAATTCAATCTGCGATGCTGGATGAATCGCTATTCACACGTCACCGTCAAGGTGAGGGCGCCGAGACCGGGTTGTGGTTCCTGCCGCGCGACGTGGAAACGGTGGAGCCGCTCGCCGACCGTGCAGAAATGGCCGTGGTGAAGTTTTTACTCGATCACCCAGGCTGCACCCTGTTCGATATCCTGCGCGGCCTCGTTCCGAATTTTCCCGGCCTGCTCACTCCTTCGCGCGGACTCGTGCTTGCTATCCTCAATTCGTACGCAGAGAATCGTGGGGGACACTGGCATCTCCGCAGCGAGGACAAACCCTCGGCGCGCAATGCCGATCTCGAGCAGGTGGCCGGGTTGTTGCAGAACATTGGCGAAAGGCTGGAGTACACGTCCAACCGTCTCGACCCGCGTGTTGTGGTATGGGAGGAGGGCGAGGTTTCGCTATTCGTATTCCATTTGAAGGCCTCAGCCGTCATCGGAACGAAGATACTGAATGGACCATATCCGCGCAAGCGCAGTCTTGTGGTTTTGCCCGGGGGGCGGGCGGGACTGCTGGCGTATAAACGTCAGCGCGACCCGGCCCTGGCCGCGCGGCTGGATGGATTGCGTTTCGTGAAGTTTCGCCTCCTGCGCGCCCTGGACGGGGATGCCGCTCTGACGCGCGAGGCCTTTCTGGCCGGGTTGGAGAGTGATCCGCTCGAATGGATACGCGGCAAGGTGGATTAACAAAGTACCGGAGCATTGCCCTTCTTGATGCTTTACAATGGAGATTGGTTGCTGTTACTGTTGAAAGAGGAAAATGATGAAACATCTGCTCGTACTTAATGTGATATTGGTTCTTGCGCTCAGCGCCTGTGGAGGCGGATCGGCTTCCACGGCCTCGCCCGTTGCGGGGTCGGATGCGACCGCGGATGCAGATGGCAAGGCACCAGCCACGAGCGAATCTTCCGGAGCCGGAGAAAACTCCAACACGACCGGGTCCAGTTCCAACACTGACCCAACCCCCAGCCCGGGCACTAGCGAAGCGCCGGTCGCTGGCGAGTGCACGTTCGATACAGCTTCATTCGTATCGGAGACTGTGGAAGACAACAGCATCTTTCAGCCGGGGCAGCGCTTTACCAAAACATGGCAGGTGAAGAACAGCGGCAACTGCACGTGGAATGACCTGTATGCGCTTGTGTTCGTGAAGGGGAACCACATCGACGCCCCCGGCCCTGTCGCTTTGCAAAACACGATACCGGGCGACATGCTTGAAATTTCAGTGGACCTGCGCGCACCCAGTGAAGAGGACGTGACGCGTGCCCGCGCCGATTTCGAGATTCATGACGGGCAGGGCACTGCCATCACCATCGACGGCGGGACAACATTGTGGGTCAGCATCCGTGTTTCGGACGGCTCTGCGCCCAAGGGCAACACGACTGTATCCAACAGCGGGCCCGGCTATGCCGATGTGAATTGCGCTTATCGCACCGATACGGCCCGGGTGAGTCAATTGCTCGAGGAGTTGAATGCCTACCGAGCCGGGCACGGCGCGCCTCCGTACATCCTGAACGACCAGCTTTCAGAGGCCGCCCAGGCGCACGCCGCCGACATGGCCTGCAACAATTTGTTCTATCATAACGGCTCGAATAAATCCACGGCCACTTCGCGCGTGGCCGCCTCGGGCTACCTCGCTTCATACGTGACTGAGAATGTGTATGGCAGTTGGCCTCCGCTCAGCCCGGCCGAAGCCATTCAATGGTGGGCCACCGATGCGTCGGAACCGCGCCACAACGAAAACCTGCTCAGCACACGCTACATCGAGGTGGGCATTGGTTATGCCTTCTTCAACAACTTCGGCTACTACGTGATCGATTTTGCGGTGCCTCAGTAGTCCGACTTCCCTGCTTTTGAGGGGGAACAATAGCGGTTGAAAACAAAACGGCGGAGGGAAATTCCTCCGCCGTTACTTTTTTTTTGCTGGTATTTATTCCACCGAGATCAGGAACGGATAATGCGGTTGGCCGCCGTTCTGTACTTCGATCTCCTGGCCGGAATATTTCTCGCGGGCCACATCAGCGATACGGTTGGCTTCGCTGTGGCTTAGGTCTTCGCCGTGGTAGAAGGTGATCAGTTCGTGCTGGTCGGCTTCGGCTTTTTCGAGGAAGCCCAGCACGGCTTCTTCGAGGGATGCAGCCGAAAGAACCAGCTTGCCGTCCAGCAGTGCGATGACTTGACCGGACTCCACGTTCACGCCGTCGATCTCCACGGTGCGCGTGGCGATGGTGATCTCGCCCGTGCGGACCGAGGCCAGCGACTTGGTCATCTTCTCGGCTACAGCGGCCACGTCCCCATCGGGGTTGTGGGCCAGCATGGCCGAGAG
>CAYNQA010000039.1:0-16202 GCA_964399225.1 uncultured Anaerolineaceae bacterium | reverse complement strand
GTCACCGCTTCACAGCACAGCATTGAGAAATGCAGAAAACCTCGCCCGCAAACAAGGCATGCCCATGCTGATCGAGTGCGACGGCTCGCGGGGCCTATCCCTCAAAGCCCCCGCCGAGCATGAGCCTCCCATCCCTGATTTTGTGGATGCAGTCATCGTAGTGGCGGGCATGAGCGGACTTGGCCAACCGCTCGATGAAGCGCACGTTCACCGTCCGCATCTTTTCTCCGCGTTGAGCGGGCTTGCCCCTGGCGAGCCGGTCACTCCGCAGGGTTTGGCACGCGTCCTGCTCCACCCCGAGGGCGGACTGAAAAACATCCCAGCCCATGCTCGTCGCATTTGCCTGCTCAACCAGGCAGACACGCCAGAACTACAAGCGATCGCTCAAAGCATGGCGGCCGAATTACTGAAAGGCTACGACTCGGTCATCATTGCCAGCTTGAAAGAGAAAATCATCCACGCCGTTCACGAGCGCGTGGCGGGAATTATCCTGGCCGCGGGCGAGTCGACTCGATTTGGCAGGCCCAAACAATTGCTGGACTGGCATGGTGATCCATTTGTTCGCGCGGTGGTGAAGAAGGCGCTCACAGCGGGACTGCGGCCAGTCGTGGTCGTGACCGGAGCCCAAGCCGAGGCTGTGGAGGCTGCTGTCAGTGAAATGGATGTGATGATCGTCCGCAATGAAAACTGGCGGAACGGACAGGCATCTTCCATCACAAAAGGCGTTGCGTCTCTGGAGGAAAAGACCGGCGCGGCCATCTTCCTGCTCACAGACCAGCCGCAAGTTTCCGTGGAAGTATTGCGTGCGCTGGTGGAACGTCACCGCAGGGAAAGGCCAGCGATTGTTGCGCCCCTCATCCTGGAGGAGAGACGCGCAAATCCCGTGCTGTTCGACCAAGTCACATTTCAAGATCTGCTGTCCCTGCAGGGAGATGTCGGAGGCCGGGCCATCTTCCATAAACACATCGTTGACTTTCTCCCCTGGCACGATGATGCGCTCCTGCTGGATGTGGACACCCCGGAAGACTATCAACGTCTGATCAAAACCATATAAAATGCCCGCTCTCATTTGAGAACGGGCATTGGTTTTACTTCGCCTTCGCGCTTTCTTTTTTCTCGCGGCGCGCCTTCCACCATTCGATGAAGATCGGCACGACCGAAATCAAAATGATGGCGACGATGACAAACTCAAAATTTTTCTTGACAAAGGGGATGTTACCGAAGAAGTAACCTGCCAGCGTAAAGAGCAACACCCACGTGATGCCGCCGATGACGTTCCAGCGGATGAAGAAACCATACGACATGCGGCCAATGCCAGCTACGAATGGCGCAAAGGTACGCACGATCGGAACAAAGCGGGCCAGGAAGATCGTCTTGCCGCCATGCTTTTCGAAGAACGCATGCGTCTTATCGAGGTATTCCTTTTTGATCCACTTGATGTTATAGGCGCGGTCGCCGAGGTAATGGCCAATGGAATAATTGACCGTATCACCGAGGATCGCCGCCACGATCAGCAGAACGACCAGGAAAACGATATTTAGGCCGCTATCGAGCGCGGCAAAGGTGCCGGCCGCGAACAGGAGCGAGTCGCCTGGCAGGAAGGGAGTCACAACGAAGCCAGTCTCCATGAAAATGACAAAGAACAGGATCGCATACGTCCACGTGCCATAATCGGAGATGATCTGCGCCATGTATTCGTCAAGGTGCAGGAAAAGGTCAATGAAGAATTTGATGGTTTCCATTTTGTTTGTTTTTCTCTCAGGGTGAAGTGCAGGCGGGCATTATACCCCAGTCTCGGGACCGCCTGAACGCGAGGGCAGATGCAGCAGCCAGTCGGTGATGATGAGGAACACGAGCGAGCCGCCCACTTCCATGCCGAGGTTGTATGGTCCCCAGAGGAAGAATCCCCACTCACGCCAGGTACCAAGAAGATGCCCTGCTGCAAAGCCCAAGGTGCTGGCCAAAAGATACGCCAGCAAATGCCCCGGCCCGCCATTACGGACAAGGTGATAGAGCGCCCCCAGCACAAGTGCGATCAACAGCGCAAAGAGAAGAAAGGGTATGGTCATAGTTTGTTCCGCTTGCGTAACGAAGATCTGATCCAAAAATGGTCTGGCATCATATCGCCGCGCGCCATTCTGGCTATACGAAAATTTCAGATGATAATTCCGCCGCCGACGACTTCATCGTTGACATAGAAAACTGCAGCTTGGCCGGCAGTTACGTCGCGAACAGGCGCTTCAAACCGGACCCGAACCTGGCTGCCCGTTTCAAGCGGTGTAACTTCGGCCCAGGCCGGCCTCGCCGTATAGCGAATCTTCACCTCCGCGCGGAATGGTTCCTGAGGTACCACCCCGCTAACCCAGTTGACGTCTCGTGCTGTCAGTTCGGTGAATCCGAGATCGTCCGCTGTGCCAACAACGAGCGTATTGCCCGCTGCGTGCTTGGTGATGACGTAGAGAGGTACAGGCGACGCAACTCCGAGGCCTTTGCGCTGACCGATGGTGTAATTGGCAAGTCCACTGTGTTGGCCGAGTATTTTTCCATCGGTGGTGACAATATCGCCGGGTTGATTGAGCTGCGGTGCGTTGCGACCAAGGAAATTTCGGTAGTCCTCGCCTGCCAGAAAGCACAAGTCCTGGCTGTCTTTGCGGGAGGCCGTGGGCAGGCCAAATGATTCGGCGATCTGGCGAATTTCTGGTTTCGGGTAATCGCCCACGGGAAATAACGCATGCTTGAGTTTTTCCTGCGAGAGGACGTGAAGAACGTAGGATTGATCCTTGGCTGGGTCCACGGCGCGGAATAATTTCTTGACCCCGCCATCCTCTCTCAGGCGGACATAATGCCCTGTTGCCATGAAATCTGCGCCGAGGGCAAGTGCATGATCGAGGAGAAACGTCCATCGAATCTGGCGGTTGCACAGCAGGCATGGATTGGGTGTCTCGCCGCGGGCATATCCATCCAGAAAATATTGGACGACCGTTTCGCGGAAAACGTTTTTTGCATCGATCACGTAAAACGGGATATCGAGCTTCGCCGCCACCCGCCGCGCCTGCGCCATGGAGTCGGGGGTACAACAGCGATTCGAGTCTTCCTTGCCGGGCTCAGACCATAAGCGCATCATCATGCCAACGACTTCGTAGCCCTGCTGTTTGAGCAGAGCTGCAGCTACAGAGGAGTCCACACCTCCAGACATGGCAACAACGACTTTTGGCATCGGGATCAAGAAAAAGACAATAGAGGTTAGTGTAAAGACCTGGCTTTTTCAACCAGAGAGGGAAGAGATCGCAGGAAGGAGTCAACTTGCTCGGGCGTGGAATCTTTGCCAAGAGTAATTCGCAGAGAGCCGAGAGCCCAATCGCGGGAGAGACCAAGTGAGGTAATGACTTCGCTGGGCTCAGGGTTGCCGGTCTTGCAGGCTGAGCCGGAGGAACAGGCAAATCCAGCGGCGTCGAGGAGTTGCAAAAGCAGATTGCCATCCACATCCTTGAAAACGAAAGATGCATGGTTGGGCAGACGCTCTTCGGCGTGACCGGTTAGCTGTGTGTCGGGAATCTCCTCGAGCACGCGGCCGATGATCCGGTCACGCAATGGCCGGACGTGTGCGGTACGCTGCTCGCGTTCCTCCTTCGCCAGCCGCAGCGCTTCAGCGAATCCGACGATGTACGGGACGTTCTGCGTTCCGGCGCGCAGGTTGAACTCCTGCCCCCCACCGGTAAGATGCGGAAGAAGCCTGGTTCCCTTGCGGACATACAGTGCGCCGACTCCCTTGGGCCCATAGAACTTATGCCCGCCGAGAGAGAGCAGGTCCACGCCAAGTTTTTTTACATCCACATCAAGATAGGCGGCGGCTTGCACGGCGTCGGTGTGAACAAGGATGCCATGCTCGCGGCAAATAGCAGACATCTCGGCGATCGGGTTGATTGTGCCGATCTCATTATTGGCAAGCATCACCGAGGCCAGGGCTGTCCCATCGCAGACTGCGTTCCGCATTGCTTCGGGGGTGACCCTGCCATAGGCGTCCAGCGGCAGCCACTCCACTTGAATGTTGAATGTCTTTTCTAGCTGCTCGGCGGTCTTGCTCACGGCATGATGTTCTGCATGTGAGGTCAACAACCATGGGCGGTTGTTGTTCTGTCCGACCAGCATTGCGCCGCGCAGGGCGAGGTTATCCGCTTCGGAGCCGCAGGAGGTGAAGATGACCTCATCCGGTGCGCAGTTCAGCACGGAAGCGACCGTCTCGCGGGCCATGTCCAGGGCGGCCTCAGCCCTCTGCCCGTAGCGGTGAACCGAGGATGGATTCCCGAAGGAGTCGCGGAAATGGGGCATCATCACGTCGAGCACGCGCGGATCGACGGGGGTTGTGGCAGCGTAGTCGAGGTAAATCACGTCAGTCATAATTAGCGAGATTATACCCTCTCAAATAAAAGGACTCCGGGAGGGATCCCGGAGTCCAAATCGGGGGAGGCAGCCAATTAATTGGCTGAGAGAATCGTCACATCTGCATCGCTAAGGGCCTCGATGAGGACACTGGCGCGGCTGTTGACCACAACACTGTGACCAGGGCGAAGCATGTAATCTTGAAGGTCCTTCGACTTCGTCAACCAGACAAGACCTTTTTCAACGACGATGGTTGCGCCCGGCTTGATGCGATTGAGGTGCTGAAATGCGCGGCGATGTAGGTGCAGTTTTAAGTTCGCCTTCTGTTCGCTAATGGGTTCCATGATGTCTCCTTTTGATATGTTTTTATTATCTGCGAAAAACAAAATAAATACAGATGCAAAAAAGTCAAATTGTAACCATAACAGTTTGGGCTATAATGAACTGTACTGCTTCAACCATAAAACAACTGTACCGATTTTTCGAGGGATCATGCCAAGGCCAACACCCAAAATGTTCCGTTATGAAAAGGTTGCCAATCAGGTAAAACAGTTGATCGAAAAGAAGATATTTCTACCCGGCGATCGTATCCCATCTGTGCGGCAGATGAGCCAGCAGCAAGGGGTCAGTATCAGCTCGGTTTTGCAGGCGTATTTGCAACTTGAGAGCGAAGGGGTGATCGAAGCCAAACCACAATCCGGGTTTTACGTCCGGCCGCCCATGGACTTGCACCTGCCCGAACCGGATATTTCATCCCCCGGCCTCGACCCGAGCCATGTCAATTTGCATGACCTGATGATGATGGTGATGCGCGACACGCTTAACCCAGGGCTGGTGCAACTGGGCGCGGCAATGCCAAACCTTGAGCTGCTCCCCACCGAGCGGATGAACCGCATCATGGCCAGGCTGGCGCGACAAGCCAGCAAGGGCATGCATCAATATCAGATCCCGCCAGGAACCGAGGAGCTACGGGTGCAGATCGCCAAGCGCGCGGTGAATAGCGGATGTCAACTCTCACCGAACGATATTGTCGTCACATCCGGCGGCACAGAAGCAATTGACATCTGCCTTCACGCGGTCTGTAAACCAGGCGACATCGTAGCGATCGAATCGCCAATGTATTTCGGCACATTGCAGATCATCGAAGTGCATGGATTGCGCGCGCTGGAGATCCCCACCAACCCCCGCGAGGGGATCAGCCTGGAGGCGCTGCAGTTTGCCATTGAGCACAACCCGATCAAAGCGGTCTTGACCATTTCGAATTTCAGCAATCCGCTTGGCAGTTGCATCCCCGACGAAAAGAAGAAAGAACTGGTTGAACTCCTGACCCGTCACGATATTCCACTGATCGATAACGATGTTTCGGGTGAGATCTATTTCACCGAGAAACGTCCGATGGTCACCAAGGCCTACGATACGAAAGGGCTGGTGATGTTGTGTTCCTCGTTCTCGAAGGATATCAGCCCGTCACTGCGCGTGGGCTGGGTGGCGGCAGGGCGATATAAGAATGCAGTGGAGTGGCTGAAGTTCACGCTGAGCGCATCCGCGCCGACCCTGGCTCAGCTCGCCATTGCAGAATTCATGGAAAGCGGCGGATACGATCACCAATTGCGACGCCTGCGCCGCGAATATGCCAGCAACGTGTCGCTGCTTTCCCAAGCCGTGACACGGGCATTTCCGCCGGGCACGCGTGTCACACGTCCCTCGGGCGGGTTTGTATTGTGGGTGCAGTTGCCCGAAGCGATCGATTCACTTGACCTGTATTCGCGTGCGCTGAAGGGCGGCATCACGCTCACACCGGGGCAACTCTTCTCGCCGACGAATCAATTCCACAATTTCATCCGCTTGAACGCGGCAGCCTGGAATTTACCGATCGAACGCGCCGTGGACCGTCTCGGCAAAATAATCGCCGAAATGGCCGCAGGCGGGTGATAAAATAAATTAAACCAACCGCAAAGGAAAACCGATGAGCGACTTTCTCACTTTCCTCAACACCGCAGATGTGGATACTTTGACGAAGACCCCGGGCATCACGCCGACGCTGGCAGAGGGGCTGATAGCTGCCCGCCCGTTCGAGACGGCAGACGACTGCCTGAAGGTTCGCGGAATGGGCAAGGGCTTGCTGGCCCGCCTGCAATCCGCGTTTGAGGGAAAGGGAAAGGCCGGCGAGGAACGCGGCCTGCAAACCGTTGAGCCGGAGGCGGCGCCTCAAGTGGTGAGAATTCAGCCAGCAAGCGAATCCGCTTCGCAGCCCGGACCATCATTCGGATCCCGCGTGGGCGCGTTGCTCCTCAGCCTCTTCCGCGGGTTCATCCGTCTGGTGGCACTGGTCATCATTGTCGGCGGAATTGCGGCGCTGCTGTATTATGGCATGCCGATGATCCGCAGCTATTTGATGGGGCCGGTGGAACAAAACAGCGCGGAGATCATTCAGCTCCGCTCGGAACTTGAATCCCTGCATGCACAGGTCGCAAATCTGGAAAGTGGATTGGCCGAAACGAACAGCCATGTGGAAGCGCTTGAGTCCAGTATCGCAGCCCAGACCGCATCACTGGCAAAGCTCGAGGAAATGCAGGCGCAACTCTCTGCTGACATGCAGGCAGGTGATGAACTCTTGAAGCGAGAACTGGCGCGCGATCTGTCATTGACGCAAGCGATCCAGTACCTGTCGCGGGCGAGGCTGTATCTATCACAGAGCAATTTCGGACTGGCGAAAAACGATGTACTCATGGCACGGGAGAAAATAGCCGACATTCAAATAAATGAGCCGGATTTCAAACCTGGAGCACTGAAACAGGTATTGATGCGGCTTGACCTGGCGGCTGAAAACCTGCCCGGTTTCCCTGTGGTGGCAGTTAGCGATGTAGACATCGCGCTCGAGCTTCTGATGAGCGGGCTGCCAGAGGGCGCTGCAGTAGTGACACCCACCCCCACCCCTGTGGTAGCAACGCCGACCATGGTGCCCACGTCCGCACCTGTTGTGGACCCAACCATCACGCCCACTACGGTGCCATAGCATATATTTTGCGGATGTTATAATCCGCGCGTCATCATTATTTCAGGAGAATAGGCATGTCTACAAAGATCAAGTTTGGGACGGACGGCTGGCGAGGGGTGATCGCCGAGGATTACACGTTCGACAATGTGCGCCGCTGTGCGCAGGGCTTTGCTACCTACATGCTCGAGCAGGGCAACAAAGGCAAATGGATCGTGGTGGGACACGACAAACGTTTTAGCAGTGAGCACTTCGCCGCTGCGGTCGCTGAAGTGTTGGCGGGCAACGGGCTGAACGTCTGGTTGACCGATGGCGCGACACCTACCCCGGTCATTGCGTATGCCGTGGTGGACAAGAAGGCCGCGGGTGCGGTGAATATCACCGCCAGCCACAACCCGCCGACCGATAACGGCTTCAAGGTTCGCAATGAAACCGGTGGGGCGATCGATCCCGACGGATTGAAGCGGATCGAAGCGGGAATCCCCGATAGTGTTGAAAACGTAAAACGCAAGACATACGCAGAAGCAAGTGCAGCCGGTGAGATCGTCAAGTTCGATGCGGCGACCCCGTACATTGAGCATCTTACCCGCGATGGCCTGATCGATCTGCAGCCCATCAAGAATGCCGGGCTGACCGTGATGGTGGATACGATGTGGGGCAACGGCGCTGGGTTCTTCCCGCGCTTGCTGGCGGGCGGCAAGACAAAAGTCCTCGAGATCCACAATGAACGCAATCCATCCTTCCCTGAGATGAAGCGTCCCGAACCGATCCAGCCGAACATTGACGTGGGACTCAAAGCCACCGTGGACAACAAAGCGGACGTGTTGCTCATCACCGACGGCGACGCCGACCGTTGCGGCATCGGAGACGAGAACGGACAGTTCATCAACCAGTTGCGTGTTTACGCGTTGCTGGCTTACTACTTGTTGGAAATCCGCGGCGAGCGCGGCGACATCGTCAAGACACTTTCGACAACAGGCATGCTCAACAAACTGGGCGAACTCTACAACGTTCCGGTCCACGAGACGGGTGTGGGTTTCAAATATGTTGCGCCGAAGATGACCGAGACGAACGCCCTGATCGGCGGTGAGGAAAGCGGCGGCTATGCCTTCCGCGGCAACGTCCCTGAACGCGATGGGATCCTGGCTGGTTTGTATATGCTCGATTTCATGGTGAAGACCGGCAAGAAACCGACTGAACTGCTCAAAGATCTGTTCGCCAAAGTCGGCGGAGAATATTTCTACGACCGCGTGGACAGTCCCTTCAGCGGCGATGCAGATGCGCGTAAGAAGATGATCCTCGATGCCAAGCCGAAGACCCTCGGCGGGTTGAAGGTCACTGAGTTGATCACCATTGACGGCTTCCAGTTCAAGCTCGAAGACGGCGGCTGGATGCTGATTCGCTTCAGCGGCACAGAACCGATCCTGCGTGTGTATTGCGAGACGCGGCACGGGGATAAGGTCAAGGCGATTTTGGAGGACGGACTCAAGGTCGCGGGGATCAAGTAGACAATCGAGGGGAGCATGTCGATGGCGTGCTCCCTTTTATGCAAAAAAGGAGGACATTATGCCAGTTGTTCCACCGCTACCAAGGTTTTCTGTAGAGACACTCGAAACGGGAACCTGTATCACGATTCCCAGTCGAAAAAATTGGTTCGCTATCGCTTTTCTTGGTTTTTGGCTGATGGGTTGGGCCTTTGGAGAAATCGCTGTTCTGGGAGTCGTTGGAACATCAATTTTTGCCGCCTTGTCCGGAAAGGCAACAGAAGCATCTGCGGGCTTCCTAGGAGTGAGCGGTTTTTTACTGATCTGGCTTGCAGGCTGGACAGTTGGCGGTGGATTTGCTCTTTATACTTTCTTTTGGCAGGTGGCAGGCAAAGAAGTTATTGAAGTAAGCAATAGCGCCATCACAATTGCGCAAAAAATATTCTCCTTTTCACGGCCCAAAGAATATGAGTCGACCCACATTCAAGCCTTACGCGTTTCTCCTCCAATCCAGTCTATGTTCTCTCCGTGGTCAAATGCAGGAAGATTTTGGGGAATCGGAGACGGATTGATCGCTTTCGATTATGGCGCAAAAACCTATCGCTTTGGCAGTGGATTGGACGAGGCTGAGGCAAAAATGATTCTTTCCGAGATCACGCAACGGCATCCTCAATACGCGGCGCGTAACTCCTAATCGGATTTCTGGAACCTGAAACGTGCAACTCACAGACACCCACTGCCATCTCGATTTTCATAAATTCAACGAAGACCGTGAGGCCGTGATCCAACGTGCGCGGGAGGCGGGCGTGACGCGTTTCCTCGTGCCGGGGCTGGACCATGTCTCCAGCCGGGCGGCGGTGAAGTTGGCCGAGGCAAATGCGGATATCTACGCCGCGGTGGGATTCCATCCCACAGACCTGGATAAGTTCTCCGAGTCCACGTTCGCAAAGGTGCGTGTGCTGGCGGCGAATCCGAAGGTGGTGGCAATCGGCGAGATCGGGCTGGACCAGTATTGGGTCAAGGAAGAGGCGAAACGCAAAGAGCAGGCAGAGATACTGCGAAGGCAACTCGCGTTCGCGGAGGAAGTCGGCAAGCCGGTCGTCATCCACATGCGTGAGGAGGGCGATGCGTGGTTTGGGTCGGCATCGGTGGAATTGATGGAGATCCTGGGCGAGTGGATTCGGGGACTATCCGCAACTAACCATCCCTTGAAAGAGCGGCCGGGTGTCCTGCACTCGTTTAACGGCACCCTCGAGACGGCTCAAAAGGCCATCGAACTTGGTTTTTTTATCGGCGTGACGGGGCCGGTGACGTACAAAAATGCGGAAGTGAAGCGTCACATTATCCGGCAGCTGCCGTTGGAGCGCCTGTTGATCGAAACCGACTCGCCATTTTTGGCCCCTGTTCCTCACCGGGGCAATCGCAACGAACCCGCCTTTGTGCGTGAAATTGCTGATAAAATTGCACAGACACATTCCAGAAACCTGGAGGAGGTTGCGACCATTACGACAGCCAATGCGGCGCGACTCTTCCTGTGGTGAGACTTTGAAACCCGTAACCTTTCTGACCCCTGTTCAAGAACAAATCACGCTCGTCGAAAACCGCATGCGCGCCCAGGGCGCGGAATGCCACCCCGACCTGCGCGCCGCACTCGACCACCTGCTTGCCGCGGGCGGCAAACGTATCCGCCCCACGCTCGGACTATTGGTGGGCAACATGCTCGGTGGAAAATCGGACACACTGGTGACGCTTGGTGCGGCAGTGGAGCTATTACACACCGCCACCCTCGTCCATGATGACCTGATCGACGGCGCGCTCCTGCGCCGCGGCGCGGAGACGATCAACGCGCGCTGGTCTTCTGCGGCCACCGTGTTGACCGGCGACTTCCTCTTCGCGCGCGCTGCTAAACTGGCCGCCGAAACCGACAATATCCACTTGATGCGGTATTTCGCAGAAACCCTCGCGGTCATCGTCAACGGCGAATTGACGCAGTTGTTCTCGGCGCGCGGCGTAATCAACCGCGATAACTACTATCAGCGCATTTACGCCAAGACAGCCTCACTCTTCGAAATGTCCACGCGCGCAGCAGCGATGATCAGCACGGATAACAAAACCACCATCGAAGCCATGCGGAAATTCGGGTACGAACTCGGCATGGCATTCCAAATGGTGGATGACCTGCTCGACTTTACAGGCGAGCAATCCGCTGTGGGCAAGCCGCTCGGATCGGACCTCCTTCAAGGCTTGGTGACCCTCCCGGCCATTTACTTTGCCGAAGCCAACCCCGAAAGTTCCGACGTCCGCTCACTCGCGGCAGGTGGTTGGGGCGACCACGAACGCATGGAGCGCCTTGTGCAATCCATCCGCAACAGCGACTCGATCCGGCTCGCGATGCGCGAAGCAGAAATGCATGTTCAGCGCGCGATCGATTGTCTGGCGCTTTTTGAGCCATGCGAGGAACGCTCGGCGCTGGAAGAATTGGCGCGCTATGTTGTCGACCGTAGAGTTTAAATTCACCGTAGGTGTACAGGATAAACCTGGGTTTATCCAAACATCAAGGTCATCCCGCATCATCTCCGCTTCAATATGAATCCTCGTAAACCCCTCCGTATCAACGTTGGCTTCCTCATCAGTAGTGAGGCGGGCTACAGTCACGATATCCCCTTCGACGAAGAAAAGATCCTCGTCGCCGAAGACCTGACCCTGCGCAACTTTCGCGGCAACGCACATTTCAACCGCACGCCGCAGGGCTTGCTCCTCGAAGCAGATTTCGAAGGCACGCTCGATCTTGAATGCGTACGCTGTCTCAACGCGTTTGAGCACACCACGCGCTGGAACATGACCGAACTTTTCGCCTTCCATCCCAAGCCCGACAGCGAAGAACTGCCGCTGCCAGAAGACGCCCAGATCGAACTCGGGCCGCTTGTCCGCGATTACACGTTTACCGAGCTCCCCATCAAACCCATCTGCAAACCCGATTGCAAAGGCCTGTGCTCCACCTGCGGCCAGGACCTGAACAAAACCGATTGCGGTCACCGCCCTGAAGAGAACGACTCCCCCTTCTCCGCCCTAAAAGACCTGCTCAAAAACTGACATCGGAGCATTATGCCTGCCAACCATCCCTCGGCCGCGTTCGACGAATTGCTCGAAAAGGCGAATATTCAGGGATACCTGACGATGGATGATCTGATGGAGGCATCTCCCGATGGCGACGCGCAACAGTTGTCCACGCTGATGACATCTCTCCATCATCGCGGCGTGGACATTTTCGATTCAGACTCCCCCGAAACGGATCCAGCCTCGCCGAGATCCCATCACGCCCACGGCGACACCTTCGCCAGCGACGATCCTGTCGGCCTCTACCTCAAGGAAATGTCGCGCGTGCCCCTGCTCAGCCTCGAGGAGGAGCAATCCCTTGCCCACCGTATCGAGAAGGGGCGCAAAGCCCGCAAAAAACTCGAGGTGACTGGACACGAGGCAGCCTCACTGCGGCGCAAAATGGAGCCGCTCATCGTCGACGGTCAGGAGGCGCGCGACCACCTCATCAAAGCCAACACCCGCCTCGTCGTCAGTGTGGCGAAGCGCTATATGGGACACGGCGTCCCATTGCTGGATTTGATCCAGGAGGGCAATCTCGGCCTGATGAAAGCCGTCGAAAAATTCGACCCGCACCGAGGCTTCCGCTTCTCCACGTACGCGACATGGTGGATCCGCCAGACCATTACCCGCGCCATCTCCGACCAATCGCGTACCATCCGCGTCCCGGTCCACATGGGCGACCGCATCCGCCAACTGCAACACACCCAGCGCGAACTCGAACAATCGCTCGGACGCCAGCCACACACACAAGAACTTGCTGACGCGGTTGGTTTGCCGGTCCGTAAAGTGCAATGGATCCAGAAGGTATCGTTGCAACCACTTTCCCTTGAGTCACCGGTCAACGATGATGAAGAAGCGGAGCTCGGTCAATTCGTGGAAGACGATACCACCATCACACCGCAGCACAATGCGTACCTTTCGATGCTGAAAGACAAGCTTGAGAACGTGCTCGACGAATTAACTCCGCGTGAGGCACGCGTATTACGTCTGCGTTTCGGGCTGGACGATGGCAACGAATACACGCTCGAGGAGGTCGGCCAAAAATTCGGCCTGACGCGCGAGCGCATCCGCCAGATCGAGGGTGCGGCATTACGTCATCTGCGGCATCCCAAGCGCGTGCGTGAGTTGAAGGAATATTTGTAAGCCAGTATGGAGTGCAGGCTTCAGCCTGCAAATTTGTGGCCTGACCGTAAAGGGTGCTGCGCGAAGGCCGCACTCCAGCATAATCATCCTCATGAAATCCTTCACCACCATCTGGCTCGGACAGATCGTCTCCCTGCTCGGCAGTGCAATGACGTGGTTCGCATTCACGATCTGGGCCTGGCAGAAAACGGGGCAAGCCACGGCGCTCTCCACCATCAGCTTCTTCGTCTTCCTCCCCACTGTTCTATTCACCCCCTTCGCGGGTGTCCTCGTGGACCGCTGGAATCGCAAGCTTGTGCTCATGCTCAGCGACATGGCATCCGCGCTCGGCACACTCGCCGCGCTGATCCTCTACGCCACCGACAGCCTTCAAATCTGGCACATCTACATCATCGGCATCCTCGCAGGTTTCTTCACTGCCTTTCAATATCCCGCCTACGCCGCGTCTGTGACCACGCTCGTCCCGAAGGAAGATTACGCCCGCGCCGAAGGTATGCTGGGACTCGCCACCGCCCTCTCGGGCATTCTCGCCCCGATCTTCGCCGCTTCACTTCTGGACCGAATCGGGCTCAGCGGCATCATGCTGCTCGACCTGCTAACTTTTCTCGCCGCCTTCGGGACCTTGCTCTGGGTGCGCATCCCGCAACCTGCTGTGAGCGAAGCAGGCCAGGCCAGCCGAGGCAGTCTCTGGCAGGAAACGCGCTTCGGTTTCGCGTACATCCGTCAACGCACCAGCCTGCTGGCCTTGACCGGTCTCTTCATGGCCGCGAACATCTTCCTTGCCATCGGCGCGACGTTGATGGCGCCGCTCATCCTGAGCGCAACCGGCAACAACGAGTCCGCGCTGGCGACGGTCATGTCGGCGGGGGCATTCGGTGGCGTGGTCGGCGGCGGATTGCTCAGCATCTGGGGCGGACCGCGGAAACGCATCCACGGCGTTTTGCTGGGAGGCATCGGCGCGTCGCTACTGGGAATCATCTGGCTGGGGTTGAGTCAAACCATTTTGCTGTGGGCGATCGGCGCATTCTTCTTCGCATTCTTCGAGCCATTCGTGGAAGGCGGCAACCTTGCCATCTGGCAAACGAAAGTGGAAGCCGATGTGCAGGGACGAGTCGTCTCGGCGCGGCAGTTGCTGGTGCAGGTCCCGTACCTGCTCGGCATCTTCGTTTCGGGTTATCTCGCCGAGGCGTGGGCGATTGCTCCGGTGTTCATTCTTGCTGGGACGTGTGGAGTGTTGATTTTCGCAGCGAGTTACATAGTCCGAAACATTCGCGCGGCAGAGACAATTCTGCCGGATGCGCAAAACAAATAACCACTGTCATTGCGAGGGCGGTGGGTTTCCGCCCGAAGCAATCTCCTTTTTTACGCGGGGATTGCTTCGTCGCTACGCTCCTCGCAATAACGGAATTAGGAGCAGTATGTGGATCTGGATCATCGTCATCATTCTCTTTTTCATCGGCCTGTACATCTTCGTTGACCGCGAGATCTACTTCTACGAAGGGACTCACCTCGGTCCGCGCGTGCAGGGCTGGCTGTATGACCGTTGGGCGAAGGATTACGACAAGGCCAAAGGCGAGAGTCAGTTGCGGGATGCGGAGATGCTGGCGAAACCTGCGCTGGAGGCGCTGCGCAACATCCCCTCGCCGCGAGTGCTGGACCTCGCCACAGGCACCGGGCGGCTCCCGCTGGCCTTGCTGAAGGAGACGGGGTTCACGGGTCACGTCACCGCCGTGGACGTGTCTCAGGGCATGCTCGACCTGGCCGCGAAAAAGTTGGAGGCGTACCCGGGCAGGGTCACGCTCCAGCAGGTGATCGGCTTCCCGCTTCCCTTCCCGGATAATTCGTTCGACATGGTGGCCTGCATGGAGGCGTTGGAGGTGATGCCCGAGATGGAGACTCCCATCCGCGAACTGCATCGCGTGCTCAAGCCGGGCGGATTCCTGCTCACCTCGCGCGGGACGGAAGCGTCTGGGCGGAGGAATAAGATCGTGGCGGCCGACCCGTTCCGGGTCCGGTTGGAGGCGGCGGGATTTGAGCAGGTGGAGATCGTCGCCTGGTGGAAATGGTTCGACCGCGTGACTGCCGTCAAGCCGGATGAATCGCAGGAAATTCACCACAGAGAGCACGGAGAAAAATCTTGAGTTTCTCTGTGGGGTCTGTGCTCTCCGTGGTGATGCCCTTTCCGAAGCCACTCATTGACAAATCCATACCAAAAGTCTACAATAGCGCCCATGTTCGATAAATCTGCTTTCCTGATGGTGACAATGACCATGGCCATGCGAATGATGGCTTCGTCTCACCGCGTCTGGAAAGCACGTTAGGGTAAACACCTGAACGATAAAACGGGCTGTCCAGTTACGCGGACGGCCTTTTTGTTTGTTTTAGCCATTCGCTTTTAGCTGTTAGCTGCTGGCATGAAAAAGCCTAGCGCTAACAGACAACCGCTAACCGCCGCTCTTGAGGAGGCACAAATGTCCGAAAATATTTTAGTTTGTGTGGCTTGGCCCTATGCCAATGCTGAGATCCACGTTGGGAACCTGACCGGCTCGCACCTGCCCGGTGACATCGTCGCGCGCTACCATCGCCTGAAAGGCAATAATGTCCTGATGGTGACCGGCACCGATTCGCACGGCACGCCCGTGACAATGAGCGCCGATAAACTTGGCAAGCCGGTCGAGGAAGTGTACAAGTTCTACCACGAAGGTTTTATTGAGCTGTACCAGAAGATCGGCATCACATACGACCTATACACGTCCACGCACACAGAGAATCATTTCAAGGTCTCGCAGTCCATCTTCCTGGCCTTGCAAAAGAACGGCTTCCTGTTCACCAAGATCGAGCCGCAGTGGTTCTCGCCCGGACTGAAACGCTTCCTGCCGGACCGGTACGTGGAAGGCACCTGCTACATCTGCGGTGACGAGAACGCCCGCTCGGACCAGTGTGACAAGTGCGGAAACGTACTCGACCCGGCCAAGCTCATTAATCCGCGCTCGAAGGTGGCGGGCGATACGTCCTCGCCCGAGTTGCGCGACACCGAACATTTCTATATTGACCTCTCCAAACTCGAACCCGACGTGATCAAGTTCCTCAAGGAACGCTCC
>CAYNQA010000038.1:0-16593 GCA_964399225.1 uncultured Anaerolineaceae bacterium | reverse complement strand
CATTATCAAGTCCAGTTGGATGACAGCGCTGATTTCTCCAGCCCGCTGTTGGATGCCAACAGCAATGTGAGCACGCTGGTTACCGGTCCGTTGAGCATGAACATGAAGTACTACTGGCGGGTGCGTGCCTGGAATACGGACAGCAATTACAGCGCCTGGTCTGCGGTGCGCACCTTCCGCGAGGCCATCCCCGCCCCCACGCTGATCTCGCCGATCCTCGGCGTGACAGTCCCGAACTTGAAGCCAACCTTTGATTGGAGCGATGTGGTTGGCGCGAGCGGTTACACCATTCAGGTCTCGTTGAGCAACACCTTCAATTCGTTCGCGCTCAATGTCACGCTCAATGCGCCGACCTCGGTGTATGCCACAACGATCAATCTTCAGCCCGGCAAGACCTACTTCTGGCGCGTGCGCGCGAACGGGGCCAACGGTCCCAGTTTGTGGAGCGTGGTGGGAAGTTTCGTCACGCCGTAACGGTTGGAAACAAAATGACGGTCACCTTGAACGGTGACCGTCATTGTTTTAAGACCGCTGCCACAACTTCTTCCAGCGTGGTGTCTTCGCTGGGGGGCGTGCGCTTTTTGCGCAATGCCGCTTTCACTCGTTCAAGAGACAGGCTGTCGGGCTCTTGAAAGTTTCGTCCCTCTGCGTTCATGTGCCTTTCTACGAGCATGCTCAACTGCGCGGCTTCGGCGTGATTCTTTTCGGCGAGGAGAATCTCCGCCAGCGCTACCAGATTGCCGTAGACCCCGATGCGATGTTCCGTTCCCATGGCATAGTTTCGCCGCAGGCTTTCCAGGTTCAGTTCGCGCGCGTAGGGCAGGTTGCCGGCGTGGATGGCGGCGTAGGCCATCATGCGCAGGGGAAAGGCTTGCTGGTAGTCACTGCCGATGGTCTGGAACAGGATGAAGGCTTGCTGGGCATACTTCCCCGATGTGACGTAATCCTCCAGCACGTTCGCGATGGTGGACAGGTTGGCAAGGATGATGCCCTCGCTGATGCGGTAACCCATGATGCGCGAAAGTTCGAGCGAACGCTCAAAGGCGGTGAAGGCCTCGCGGTATTTTTTGCTGAAGCGCAGGTTGCTGCCCATGGTTCGCAAGGCGAAGCCCTGTCCCCACAGGTCGTTGTGGCGTTTCGACAAGGCCAGCGCTTCTTCAATGCACTTCATCGAGCGGTCGAATTCGCCTTGCTGGTAGAGCACAATGCCGAGCGCGGTGAGCAGACCTGAGAGCTGGGTTTGGTAGCCGGTCTCGCGGCAGATGGCGATGCCCTCCTCCATGAGCGGACGGGCCTCATCGTATTTTTGCAGGTCCACCAGGATTTCATATTGATGATAGATGGCGCCTGCCAGCAGGTTCTTGTCGCCGAGTTCGCGCGCGAGTGCTTCCGCTTCCCTGCCCATTTCATAGGCCAGTTGAATGCGCTCGTGCCAGTGCGCGAGGTAGACCAGGTTCGCGCCGCGGTGCAAAATGTCGGCGCGCAGGCGGCGGTGTTCGGGAGCAGTGGCGAGGGGCAGCATTTTCAGCGCCCACTCTTCGCCCTCTTTTAACATGCTGTATTCCAGGCAGATGTAACTGAATGCCGCGGTCAGGCGCAACCCGTCGCTGATGTTCGTTTTGGATGCGGCGGCAAAGGCCAGGGCAGAGCGCAGGTTGTTCAGGTTCTTTTCGATGTGATGGTCAAAATCGAGCGGCACACCGGTGTCGAGCGTGTTCACGATATTCTCCGCCCAGTCGGCAAAGTGCTTGAGGTGGCGGGCGCGGATCAGGTCTAGCTCGCCGCTTTCTTCGAGGCGGTCGCGGCCAAATTGGCGCAGGGTTTCGAGCAAATGCCAGCGCGGTTCGGCGTGAGCTTCGTCGGCGACGGCCAGCGACTTTTCGGTGAGTTGGATCAGCAGGGGGAAGATCTCGGCGCGCGGGAGTTGCGCATCCACGCAGACGGCTTCGGCGGCGGGCAGGTCCCAACCGGCCGAAAAGACAGCGAGACGGCGGAGCAGGGTTTTCTCGGTTTCGCCCAGCAGGTTGTAACTCCACTCCACTGCGCCGCTCAGGGTGCGCCGCCAGTTGTGGGTGTCGCGTCCGCCGCGCGCAAGCCATTCGAAACGGCGGTCTATTTGCGCGAGCATGGTCTGCGGAGTGAGCATGTTGATGCGCGCCGCCGCCAGCTCAATGGCGAGCGGAAGCCCATCCATCTTGCGGCAGATCTCCAAAATGGCCGGGGCGTTTTCGGGGGTCAGTTTAAAGTCCACGCGCACATCGCGGGCGCGCTGCACGAAGAGCTGCACGGCGGGGGAGCGTTCGGCCTCTTCCACTGTGACATGTTCCGGCACGGGGAACGGCTTGATGTGGAATTCCACCTCGCCGGCGATGCGCAGCGCCTCGCGGCTGGTTGCCAGGATCTTCACGCTTCGGGCGTGACCCAGCACCTGGTTCAGCAGGGGAGCGGCCTCGAGCACCTGTTCGAAGTTATCTATGACGAGCAGAAGGTTCTCTTCGTGCAATCTGCCTTTCAGACGTTCGAGTTCGTTGCCTGCACCGGCTTCGTGGATGCCGAGCGATTGCATGAGGGTGGGGACAACCTGGTCGGCCTGCTGGAGCGGGGCAAGGTCCACGAATAATGAGCCGTGGGCAAAATCGCCCGCGAGTTGACCGGCCACATGCGCGGCGAGACGCGTCTTGCCGACGCCGGGCGGGCCGATGAGCGTGACGAGGCGGGCCTCTCCGCGCAGGAGTTGGGTGACGGCGCCGGCTTCCTCGTCACGTCCGAGCAGGGCGTGCGGCATGAGGGGAAAGTCGCGCAGGATGGATTCGTCGGCGACGGCCTCATCCGCTTCGGGGGAGTGCGATTCGGCGGTGCGGGCCAGTTCGATCAGGCGGGCGGTCCACTCCGGTTCACTGTCCAACCCCAGGGCGGGGACGAAGCGAGCCATCAACGTGGATGGGTCGGGGATGCGCACGTTCTTTTCGAGGCGGCTGAGGTAACTGTAGTGATACCCCACTTGCAAGGCCAGTTCGCGCTGGGAGAGCTCGGCGCGCTCGCGCAAAAAGCGGAGCAGGTCGCCGAAGGTGGCAAACGATTGCGGGTTGACAGCGCGTTTTTGAGCCATTTTGTCCATTTTACCCGATGGGCGGAGCGACGAGTCAACAAAGAGTCAACACGGCTGGCAACATAGTACAACATTGGCAAGGGCGGTTTCTGTAAGATGTGGGCATTCAACCAACCAAAGGAGATTTCTTATGAACACCAAATTCTTCACCAACCTGTTCCTTGCGCTCTGCCTTGTGCTGGGCGCGCTGGCCGTTGCGCCGGTTTCCCCCGCCCGCGCGGCCACTCTGACCGTTGACACCCTGATGGACGAGAACGACGGCTCATGCATGGACGGCGATTGCTCGCTGCGCGATGCCATTCAAGTGGCCGCGCCCGGCGACACCATCACCTTCAGCGTGAACGGGACGATCTTGATGAATAGCGAGATTAACACCGTGAAAAACCTGAATATTTCCGGTCCGGGCGCCGATCTGCTGACCCTCAGCGGAAGCTACACCCATCGGGTTTTCAAATTTTGGGGCACGGTTTCGATGAGCGATCTGACCATCGCCAATGGGTATATCCTGGATGAACACGGCGGCGGCATCATCAACAACGGCACACTGACCTTGACCAACGTCAAACTGCTCGGTAATGAAGCATCTTCTTCCGGCGCTTTTTGGTCAGCAGGTGGCGGCGTTGCCAATTTTGGTTCGCTTACGATGACCGGCGGCACTGTCTCTGGCAATTGGGCTTTCAAGTTTGGTGGTGGTATTTTTTCGGCGGCTAATTCATCCATCTCGCTCGATGGCGTGACCATCTCTGGAAATCAAGTCACGGCAAGTTCGAGTTCGGGCGGCGGGCTCTACATGGAAGATGGCCCCACATCCACCCTCGCCCATATTTCAGTAACCGATAACCTATCAACAACCGGCGGCGGCCTGTTTAGCGCGCGTTCCCTGATCGTCACCGATGGATTAATCGCGAACAACGACAGCAAGAATGCCTATGGCGGCTTGTATTTGGGCGGCAGCAACAAGGCATATGACTTGACCAATGTGACGGTTAGCGGAAATGCCTCAGGCGTGAACGGACCGAACGTAACTTCCTATGGCGGCGGCGTGGGCGGCCTTGGCGCGGGCAGCGTCTTGAACTTGAACCATGTGACCATTTCTGCCAATTCGCAAAACACCACAGCCGTGATCGGAAGTGGAGGCCTCTACAATTCCGCTGGCACGGTCAATATGCGGAACTCGGTGCTGGCAGGCAATATCTCCCTCAACTCCGCGGATGAAGATTGCCAGGGTCCGATTCACTCGCAAGGCTACAACCTCATCCAGGTTACCTCGGGCTGCTCTATCACTGGCGATACGACCGGCAACCTAACCGGAGTGGATCCCCTGCTCGCCCCGCTGGCCGATAACGGCGGTTCAACCATGACCCACGCCTTGCAAGCCGGTTCCCCGGCGATCAACAGCGGAGACAATACCAATTGCGCCTCCACGGATCAGCGCGGTCACGTTCGTCCGCAGGGCGGCACATGTGACATGGGCGCGTATGAAGTGGACAATTCCGCCCCGAGCGACATCGCCCTCTCCGGCGACTCGGTCCTCGAAAACCTGCCTGCCGGGACAATGGTCGGTTCGTTCTCGACGACGGACCTGGATCCCGCCGACACGCACGTTTACTCCTTCTGCGGCGGCGCGGACGATGCCTCGTTCACGCTCAACGCCAGCGACCTGCAAACCGCCTCCCCGTTCGACTTTGAAGCGAAGGACTCCTTCAGCATCTGCATCCGCACCACCGATCCGTTCGGCCTGACGTACGATGAAGTCTTCGTCATCTCCATCCTCGATGTGCCCGGCATGGAATTGCTCGCCCCCGCCGATGGCGCCACCCTGCACAGCCTGCGCCCGCTCTTCGATTGGTCGGATGAAATCGGGGCGAAGGGTTATCAATTGCAGGTTTCCAAGAAATCCAATTTCTCGACCACTGTCCTGAACGTAACGATGAATGGCGCGGCCAACTCACAGTATGTTCCCACCAAAGACCTGCCCGCCAACTCCCTGCTCTACTGGCGTGTGCGCACGAAGATCTCTGCCACCAAGTATGGCCCGTGGTCTGTGGTGTATTCGATGACCACCCCGCTTTCTCCGAGCATCCCCAACCCGGTGTCCCCGGCCAACAATGCCCTGGTAACGACCCTCACGCCAACTTTGGACTGGTCCGACTCGACTGTGCCGGCTGGGACCACATTCGATCATTATCAAGTCCAGTTGGATGACAGCGCTGATTTCTCCAGCCCGCTGTTGGATGTGAACAGCAATGTGAGCACGCTGGTTGCCGGTCCGTTGAGCATGAACATGAAATACTACTGGCGTGTGCGAGCCTGGAATACCAACGGAGATTACAGCGCATGGTCTGCGATGCGCACTTTCCGCGAGGCACTGCCTGCCCCCACGCTGATCTCGCCGATCCTCGGCGTGACTGTCCCTGGCCTCAAGCCTGCGTTCGACTGGAGTGATGTTGCGGGCGCGAGCGGCTACACCATTCAGGTCTCGTTGAGCAACACCTTCAACTCATTCGCGCTCAATGTCACGCTCAATGCGCCGACCTCGGTGTATGCCACAACGATCAATCTTCAGCCCGGCAAGACCTACTTCTGGCGCGTGCGCGCGAACGGGGTCAACGGTCCCAGTTTATGGAGCGCGGTGGAAAGTTTCGTCACGCCCTAGCTGGCACAACAGAAAAAGCTTCACCCTCGGACTGAACTTCCGAGGGTGAATTCGTTTTCCGGGAATAAATTCGCGGGGCGTACAATGGAACCGAACTTGCGTAATGGGCGTTCTATCCCCCGTCTGCACATACCTTATGCGGTCCGCGCCCGGCAGGTTTTTGGAAATGCGGACATTCAAGTTTCTGTGCGGCTTATTTGCCTCAACGGGGCCGTATCTTTTTGGCATATAATTCGACTATCCTATAACCGCCGCAGATTTATAGGTAAGTTTTAGCTTTATTCGTTTTTGCAGCCGGCTTATCCGGGGCGGGGAATACTCTCGAAAGGTATCTTTTTTCATGAATAAATTTGCACGTTTTATAAGCGCAATTGCTATTGCGCTCATCCTGCTTCTCTCGGCAGGATTAAGCGCGACCCCGGGCGGGGCTGTCCATGGGCCGGCCCGTATGGCGTCGGGGATGGAAGCGCCGAGCGGACCAACCCCCAGCACCCGCGTGGTGACCTCCTATGTTCCGCCGTCGGGCGCGGATGCCGGCCGTGCGTCCACGTACCGTTATTGGGATGAAATGCCTGCCGGCGCCGCCATTTTACAGGTGGGCGATCAGCAGGAAATTTTGCCCGCAGCGTCCGATCAGGTGCAGGTCATCGTGCAGATGCGCGGCGAACCGCTGGCCTTGTTGATGGAACGCGAATCTCCCCTTGGAAGTGAGATCAGCGCGGACCAGGCGATTCAGTTCGATTCTTATCAAGCCAGCCTGATGCAAGCCCAGACGAATATGTTATCAAGCCTCCGCACACGGGGGATCGCTTTCAGTGTGGAACGTCAATACACCTACCTTGTTAATGCGGTGGCTCTGACCATTCAGCAGCGCGACTGGAACAGCTTGCAAAGCGCTCCGGGCGTTCTGGCGGTGCATCGCAATTACACTGCCCATGTCAGCGTGCAGGAGAGCGTACCGATGATCGGCGCGCCGACCGTTTGGAATATGTTCGATGCCGGCGGCCAGCACGTGACCGGCAAGGGCATGCGGGTTGCCATTATCGACACCGGCGTGGATTACACTCACCCCGACCTGGGCGGTTGTTATGGCTCGTTATGCAAAGTGGTGGATGGATACGATTTCGTCAACGGCGATTTCATTCCCATGGATGATTATGGCCATGGTACGCATGTGGCCGGTATCGTCGCCGCAAACGGGACCATCAAGGGGGTTGCCCCGGATGCGACCTTGCTTGCTTACAAGGTCTGTAACGCGTACGGCGGATGCACATATGCAGACATTATCGCCGGCCTGGAGCGCGCCGCCGACCCCGACCAGAATCCGTTTAGCAATGATGCTGTCGATGTGGCGAATCTCAGCCTCGGCGGCCCCGGCGACCCGACTGACATCCTCAGCCAGGCAGTGGATGCGGCCACGGCCAAAGGCATCGTTGTGGTGGTGGCTGCCGGTAACAACGGTCCCGATTACGAGACCATCGGCTCACCCGGCGCGGCGCGGACTGCCATCACCGTTGCCGCTTCCGATAAGACCGATGCGATCGCCTACTTTAGTTCGCGCGGCCCGATCCCCGGTTTTTATGACGACTTGAAACCCGATATCACCGCGCCCGGTGTGGATATTTATTCCACCGTCACAACCGATGGTTTCCTGGGTGACCCCAGCCGTTATGCACGCTTGAACGGTACCAGCATGGTAACGCCGCACGTGGCTGGCTCGGCTGCGCTCCTTTTGCAGCTGCATCCCACGTGGACGCCCTCCATGGTGAAGAGCACTCTGATGAATACCGCGGTGGACCTGGGCCAAAGCGCCAACCTGCAAGGGGCTGGCCGCCTCAACGTCGCGAAGGCTGCGACCAGCCCGGTCATGATCGCGCCGGCCTCGATCGGCTTTGGCCTCGATGACCTCTCGCAATCCACATGGACGGTCAATGCCTCCATCACGATCACCAATCAATCGAATGCGCTGAAGAGCTACTCGCTTGCCTCCAGCGGATCATTTCCCGCCGGCTCGACGTTGAGCCTGGCGCCCAAAAATTTCAACCTGAACGGCGGACAATCGCAGGTGGTGAGTGTTTCCCTTTCAGTGAATAACGCTGTTGTGCCGAACGCGTTGAATGCGCCCTTTACCTATGAAGATAACATCCTGGTCACTTCCGGGACAGAGACGTGGACTGTCCCGCTGACATTCGTAAAATCGCCCATGGCAACGTTTGTGTTCGACCAAGCACCCTGGATCTTCCTGGTCTTCAACGAGATGGGGTTCGCCCGCAGCGTCATTTATCCGCCAACCAACTTGACACTGCTCATGCCTGAGGGTTCGTTCGATGTGATCGCGCTCTATAACCCCGTCGATACGATGATCGTCAAGGAAGGGGTGACTGTCCCAGCGGGAGCGGTGACGATCCCCTTCAACAAGACCGATGCCATCCATCATGTTTTGGTGGATTCGCGGGATGAGAACGATCAGCCGGTATTTGCCCAGCTTGGCGTGGAAACCATGACCAACAAACTCAATGGCATTGGGCTGACCCTCGTCCACATGGGCGGGTTCCCAACAGACCGTTACCTCTCAGGTTTCAGCGCGGACTATGCCTGGGCATGGAGTTCCACCATCAGTACCAATCTGCGTTCGTACGATTTCAACGGCCTCGTGACCAACGGTCTCTCCAGCGGCATGACCTTTACCAATACCCCGGCCGAGTTGAGGCATGTCGTGATGAAATACAGTGTGCCAGATTCAGTCACCCAGGCTTCGATCCTGCATTGGGTCAGTCAGGGACCTCGCGGCGGTTTCTCCACGGCTTCGTATGATTACGGCACCCCCTTAACCGCGCCGTTCGAACGCGACGTATACATCCTGCCGCGCGCCGATAATTCGATCTACTCGCTTGGTTACTACTACGAGGACCTCGTCACCCCGCCGTTCACGCAGGACAATAACCAGATCCTGACCGAGACTCCCTATCTGATCGCGCGCGACATCAACAACCTCGACGCCTATGCCTTCGGCCGTTCGGCTCCCGCCTGGACCACAAGCGGACTCATCGCCCCGTTCAACTTCTCACCACCGCACTGGTCCGGCAAATTCGAAAATGACAGCACCACTGTCCGTCTCAAGACCGCCCTGGGTATCTGGCCGTATCTGTATCTGAATCAGTCGCAGGATTTCAGCCCCCATCCCGCCCTCGCGTACACACTCACATCGCAAAACGGATCGGTCGTTTCGCAGGGAGAGTTGACCGTGTGGGACGGACAATGCGTCAATGAATACCTGGTCAGTTGTGTCACATGGACCGTGCCCTCGGCCGGTGTGTATAGCTTGAATGTCCCTTCGCCGAAATATTTCATCGGCGGTATGCAGGGTTCTGCGGCAGCCCGTCTCGATTTCAATACATCGCTGGCCGACCCCAACCCGCCCGCGCTGTACCTCCTCAACCTTCTCGAAGACGGCCAGCAGACTGAAAGCATCACACCGAATGTCTCGAATGCCGCTTTGAAGTTCGAAGTAGGCGACGATGAATCCGGGTTGAAATCGGTCTCAGCCCAGATCATGCTCAATGGCGCATGGCAATCGCTTGGCCTGCAAAGCAGCAACCTGCCCTATGGCACTGCATACACGGCGGCCTTGCCTCCCATCCCGGCCGACAGCTATGTTTCGATGCGTATCATCGCGTCGGATAATTCGAACAACAGCCTCACCTATACCTTCTGGCTGAGCGGATTGGGTGTCCTCTCCAGCACGCGCATGGGAACCAACCCCACCGGCGCAGCGAGCGTGGACTTCAAGGTCACCTTCACGAATGAAGTGACCGGCGTGGATATCTCCGACTTTGGCCTCACCACCTCTGGCGTCTCAGGCGCGACGGTGAGCGGGGTCAGCGGCTCGGGCGATACCTACACTGTCAGCGTGAACACTGGTTCGGGCAACGGTACCCTTCGACTCGACGTGCTCGATGACGGTTCGATCTACGACCTGGCTGGCCGCCAGCTCGGCGGCACCGGAACCGAAAATGGCGCATTCAGCGGAGGCGATAGCTACACCATCGCGCACGTTTCTCCCACGCCCATCGCTCCAGCCAATGCGCAACAATTGCTCCACAGACGTCCGGAGTTTGACTGGTCCGACTTCACTGGCGCGGGCTCGTACCAGATCCAGGTTTCAAAAGTCGGTTCGTTCGGGTCCACAGTGATCAACAAATCTTTGCAGGTTTCCTCGTATGAACTCGCCAGTGATCTCCTGCCCAATACACTGTACTACTGGCGTGTGCGTGCCAAGGTCGGTGCCAGCTACACCCCGTGGTCGAACGTCTTCACCTTCACCACTGGCAACCCGCCCAGCGTGCCAGCCTTGACATCCCCGGCGAATAACGGGTTGATCTACACTCCCGAAGTCACCCTCGATTGGTCTGACTCGAGCCTGCCGGCCGGAGTTACGCTCGATCACTACAGCCTGCAAGTGGACGATGACCCCGCTTTCTCCAGCCCGATGGTGGATGTGGATACCTTTACCAGCAGCCATGAGGTCGACAGCCTGGCTTCCAATATCAAGCTCTACTGGCGTGTGCGTGCCTGGGGTTCCAACGGACATGTCAGCGCATGGTCTGCGGTCGGGAATTTCCGCCGCGCACTCGATGCGCCCTCCCTGCTCTCGCCCCTGGGCGGCGTGACTGTTTCGAACTTGAAGCCGCTGTTCGATTGGAGCGATGTCGTTGGCGCAACAGGTTACACCATTCAAGTCTCGTTGAGCAATTCGTTCAAGACCTTTGCGATCAACGTGACCCTGCGCACACCCGTCTCCCAGTACGTGCATGGTATGAACCTGCAAGCAGGCAAACTGTACTACTGGCGAGTCCGCGCGAACGGACTGAACGGTCCCAGTGCGTGGAGTGCGGTGGAGACGTTTTGAACGCCGTAGCCGCCTTTCATGCCTTCCTGATCAACGGAGCAGACATCTTGTCTGCTCCGTTTTCATAAGCGTATAAAACACATTAACGGTTCATGTTCAAAGTCCACACCGCTATGTTTATTCCTCACAACTATTATGAATTTAATACTTGCAATCTTTTATCTTTTATGTAAAATGACCAAATATCACCAACTTGGTTAAGTTGGAATGGGAAAGTAATTAATTGGAGGCTACTATGAATCAATGGTTACGTTTGTTTGTTCGCTCTTTCCTCGTTTTGATCATTGCCGTAGGCTTGACCCCGCTCCGGGAAGCTCAAGCTGTTGGCGCTATCATTTATGTGGATGCCGATGCGGCCGGCGCCTTTGATGGCACGAGTTGGACGGATGCCTACAAGCGCTTGCAAAATGCCCTGGCTGTCGCCTCGAGCGGAGACCAGATCTGGGTCGCGGAAGGCATTTATTACCCCGATGAGGGTGTAACGCAAGTAAATAATGATCCAAGCGAATCATTTCTCCTGAGCAATGGCGTTCAGATCTACGGCGGTTTTAACGGGACAGAAAGCCTGCTATCGGAGCGAAACCTCTCCGAAAACGTCACCATCCTGAGCGGCGACATTGACAAGAATGACACCAATACCGACGGTAATAACATCGCGGAAACCACCGCAGATATTCAGGGAACAAATTCGTATCATGTGGTTCGGGATATAACCGGGCTCCTCGATTCCAATGCGGTTGTTGATGGGTTTGTGATCACTGCCGGGTATGCAAACGGGAATGTTCTGCAGAGTCACACCACTGGCGGCGGCATTCAACTGCTCAGCGGCAGTTCCCCAAATTTTGCCAACCTGACATTGCAAGGAAATCGGGCTTCTGCCAATGGAGGCGCTTTCTTTGCCGAGAACAGTACAAGCCGTATGACCAGTAGCGTTTTTATGGGAAATAACGCCAACAATGGCGGCGGTGCGTACATCGAAGATGGGGCAGTGGAGTTCTCGCACGTCATATTCGATTCCAATTCGGCAAATGATGGAGGCGGACTAACCTTGTCCTTGACCAATTTGTCGGTGTTGACAGATGTCTCCTTCCTATCAAATACCGTCACAACCAACGGTGGCGGCATGGTCGCCGGGAATGATACTGCACCTCTTCTGATCGATGTGACCTTCACAGGGAACAGCGCTGCCTATGGCGGCGGCTTGGCTGTGAACCCGCTTGCCAACCCTGATTTGACGAGCGCCACATTTAATGGCAATCAGGCAACCCAGGGAGGCGGTGCCATCTATGCTGCTGGTTCGTTGTCTGGTTACGCCTATCTGACCATGCGCAATAGCACCATCAGCGGCAATAACGCCGTGTGGGGTGGTGCATACTATGGCTCTATTGCAGATACACTCCTGCGGCACGTCACTGTCAGCGGAAATACGGCCAGTCTGAGTGCCGGCGGATTCTATAACACAAATTCTTCCGGCCTCAACCTGATCAATTCCATCGTCGGTAACAGCACGGCTGGAGATTGCGTCAATCTCTCCGGTGCAACGGCGGGTGGAACGAACAGCCTGGTCGAAGATGCTGCCAATGCCTGTGGCCTGACGAATGGCGTAAACGGAAATATCGTCGGCCAGGACCCTGTGCTTGGGCCTCTCGCCGATAACGGCGGTTTGACTCTGACCCATGAATTGATGAGCAACTCGCCAGCGGTGAATAACGCAGACGACTTCTCCTGTCTTTTCATCGATCAACGCGGATTGTTGCGGCCGAATGGCGTTCGTTGCGACATGGGCTCGTTCGAGGCGATCATAAGCCCGGCCTTGATCTCGCCGCTTGATTCTGCAAACCTGAATAACCGCCGCCCGACATTTGACTGGGCTGATTATTCTGGAGCACTCGGATATAGCATCCAGGTTTCCCGAAACAGTACCTTCACACAACTCGTTGTCAACACCAATCTCAATGGCGGCACCAATTCCACCTACACGCCGACCTCTGATTTAACGGCCAATACCGTCTTCTACTGGCGTGTGAGATCCAAGTTGAGCTCGGTTTCGTACAGTTCCTGGTCTCATACGAATACGTTCACGACCGGCAATCCTCCCGGTACACCCAGCTTTATCGCTCCCGCGAACAATGCTGTTGTAAGCGGCCCCTCGCCTCTCTTCGATTGGAGCGATGCCAGTGTTCCTGTAGGTGTGACTTTCGATTACTACCAGTTCCAGATCGCCACCGATGCCACCTTCAGTAATCTGGTTCTGGATGAGTATCCGGCCGGTCTTGCCAATTCGCAGTCCTCCACCGCAGTTCTAAGCCCTGCAACAACCTACTACGCGCGTGTTCGGTCATTTGCCATCGACGGCGATTACAGCGCATGGTCTGCCACCCGAACGGTCAAGATCGCTTATCTGCCGCCGGCGTTGCTAAGCCCGGTGGATGGTTCAACAGTAGGCAGTTTACGCCCAGCCTTCACATGGGATGCTGTAAGCGGAGCGACAGGCTACACCATTCAAATTTCGCGAACATCTTCTTTCCGTAGCGGAACGATCAACGCGAACACCAATACGCCATCGTACGCGATGCGTACCAATCTCCTTCCGCACACTCTGTATTACTGGCGCGTAAAGGTTAATGGCCCGTATGGGCCGGTCTATACGCCGTCGTTCACGTTCACCACTCCGTAATGAAAAAGAGCGGGCCCCGCGCAGGGACCCGCTCTTTTTTTATAGCAGCGATCGTAAAAATTCGCGAATGTTGGAGGCTGTTTCCATCCACGCAGGTTGTTCAAGATAACGTTGACGCGCGGCGAGGGAGAGACGGGTCAGGGATGGCCGATCCGCTGCGAGGGAGGCGAGACGCGCCGCGAGCAGGTCCGCGCTTCGGGGCGGGACGAGGAAGCCGGTCTCTCCGTCGCGGATGATCTCTCCCGCCGCCCCTTCCGTCGTGCCGATGGCGGGCAGGCCGAACCCCATCCCTTCGAGGTAGACGATGCCGAAGCCCTCGTAACTGGAGGGGACACACAGCACATGTGCCCGCATAAATTGTTCGCGGAGGAGTTCATGGTCGAGCGCGCCGTGGAAGCGGACGATGGACGATAGACCTTTGACCGTGACGAATGCTTGCATGGCTTGTGTGTACGCGGGATCGAAATCCAGCGCCCCAACTACATTCACCTCGACCTTCGACTTTAGACTTTCGACTGCACTCAACAACGTGTGCAGTCCCTTGCGATGGATCAAGTTGCCGAGGAAAAGAATTCGCAATGGCCCCGGCTCGTTGGCGCGCGTCTCGATTTCTGATTCGGGGATCGGCCCGCCGAATCTGTCGGTGGGAGGATACGCCACGATGAACGGTTTGCTGTTCTCCACCACACTGTTCACTACTCCCTGTGTCGTCTGCGAGTTGAAGATAAAACCGTCCACGCTGCGCAAATATTTTTTCTCAACGATGCGATAGAGATTGTTCTGCCACGCAGGCCGCTCCTCGGAGCAGCGCAGGTGATGGACGAGCGAAACGACGGGGCAGGGATGCGGCTCCGCATTGGCCGCGAGCAACGACGGATGGTTGAGTTCATCTTCGATGATGATGTCATATCCGCGTGGCAGGCGGAAGGAGAAATTGTCCGCGAGGTGGGCGGGGTAATTGCGCCACGGCAGGCTGATGATGTCCACTGTGTCGCCCTGGGCGCGCAGGTACTCGACCAGTTTGCGGTCGTAGAAATAACCACCGCTGAGGGTGTCGAGCGAACCGTAGATGATGAGGGCTAATTTCATAAGGGGATATTTTACAGGATGGCGTGATATAAACGGACACATGAATATCCAAAACGCCTACAACAACTGGTCGGACATTTACGACACAAACGAAAACCGCACCCGCGACCTGGACGCACAGATCCTGCGCGAGACATTTGCAGGCCAGCGTTTTGATTCCATTCTGGAGACTGGCTGTGGAACGGGGAAGAACACCGAGTTTCTTGCGCAGATTGGAACCCATGTCCATGCGCTGGACTTTTCGGAGGGCATGGTTCTCAAGGCACGCGAGAAGGTGATGGCGGAAAATGTCCGCTTTGAGATGGCGGACTTGACCGTGCGCTGGCCATGCGAAGATTCAGCCTTCGACCTGATCGTCTGCTCGCTGGTGCTAGAACACATGGAGGAACTTTCCCACTTCTTCGCCGAAGCCGCGCGGACTCTGCGGCCGGGCGGAAAACTGTTCATTGACGAGTTGCATCCGTTCAAGCAATATGGTGGGACCAAAGCCCGCTACGAGCAGGCAGGCCAGACCGTCGAGGTGGAGGCGTACGTGCATCACGTCTCGGAGTTCATTCAGGCGGGGCAGGCGAATGATCTGCGGTTGGAAACCTTCCGCGAGTGTTGGCATTCCAACGATGAGGGTAAGCCGCCACGGATCGCGTCCTTCGTGTTCATCAACGAGCAATAAATATGCAGCGACAGCGGATGTTGGATGAACTGGCGGGGCGCATCCTTTCTGTGAAGCGCGATCACCCATCGCGTGTGGGTGTAGATGGAGTGGATGCGGCTGGAAAAACCGTCCTCGCCGATGAATTGGCCAGGGTCTTGCAGATGCGCGGCGTGACCGTGATCCGCGCCTCGATCGACGGTTTTCATCGTCCGCGGGTGGAGAGGCAGGCGCGCGGGAAATTTTCACCCGAGGGCTACTACCTCGACTCGTTCAATTATGATGCGCTGATCCGCAGTTTGCTCGCGCCATTGGGACCGGGTGGGAGCCGACGATATCAAACTTCGGTCTTTGACTTCATCCATGATTCGGCAGCCGAAGCGGAGGAGCGTCTCGCCGCGGCGGGTGACATTCTATTGATGGAGGGAGTCTTCCTGTTCCGCCCCGAGTTGGAACAATATTGGGACTTCAAGATCTTCGTGGACGTGAGTTTTGAGACCAATCTCGCTCGCGCCCTGAAACGCGACGGCTACCTGTTCGGGGAGGAGGATGAGATCCTTCAGCGGTATATGCGGCGATACATCCCCGGCCAGAAGATGTATTTGAATGCGGTACAGCCGATGCGCAAAGCGGATGTGGTGATCGACAACAATGATTTTGCGAATCCATATTTCAAGTGATCCAAAAATTCTTACGGAACTCTTACTGTCACTCAGGCGCCATCAATTTAAAATTCCGAATTGAAAATCCAGATCGTTTTTGCAGGAGGCAACCATGACGGATGCAACTTCCACCTACACGTTCAAGGCTGAGACCAAACAGCTTCTCAACATCCTTATCCATTCGCTCTACAAAGACCGCGAAGTGTTCTTGCGCGAACTGCTCTCGAACGCGTCGGACGCGTTGAACCGTCTGCGCTTCGAGATGGTGACCAACCAGAATGTGCTCGACCCACAGGCCGAACTCTCCATCCGCATCCACGCGGACAAGGAGGCGGGTACGCTCACGATCGAAGACTCAGGCATCGGGATGACGCGCGAGGAGGTCATTGACCATCTCGGCACCATCGCGCAATCTGGTGCGCGGCGTTTCTTGGAAGCGGCCAAGCAGACGAATGTCGACGCTTCGGGGATGATCGGCCAATTTGGCGTGGGCTTCTACTCGGTGTTCATGGTGGCCGAGTGGGTGAGGGTCACGTCACGTTCGTTCCGCCCCGACGCCGAAGCGGTGACCTGGTACGCCACGGGCGAGGACAACTATCAGGTTGGCGCGGCCGACCGAACCGTCCGCGGGACGCGGGTGGAGGTCAAACTCAAAGAGGACGCGGTCGAATTCGCCGAAGAATATCGCATCAAGAACATCATCCACAAGCATTCGGATTACATCGGCTTCCCCATTTATGTGGGCGAGGGCACGGACGCGGTCAACAAGCAGACTTCGCTGTGGCGCACGTCGAAGAAGGATGTGACCGAGGATCAGTACAAGGATTTTTATAAACAGACCA
>CAYNQA010000037.1:0-16650 GCA_964399225.1 uncultured Anaerolineaceae bacterium | reverse complement strand
CCAGGCCGGCAAAGATCGCCGCGAACGAGAGAATGGTCATGGGGTTGGTAAGGGTGAGAACGAACGTGGATGCATACGCCCCTCCCAACCCCTGCCCAGAGGCGGATGCAGCCTCCTCCGACGGCTTCGACATCCACGTTTTCAGTCCCAGCCAGCACAGGAAGGCTCCGCCGATCAGACTCAGCCAAACCTGCTGGCTGACCAGAAAGCTTGAGATAAAGGTCAGGCCGAATCCTGCCACACAGCCATAGACGGCGTCTGCGCTCGCAGCACCAAGACCAGAGGCAAGGCCGGCAAGGCGGCCGTCTGCAAGGGTGCGTCGAATGCACAAAACGCCGATCGGCCCAACGGGAGCCGCAATGGAAAAGCCGATGATGAGTCCGCGTAATAGTAACGATAAGTCCATGATTATTCCTGAGTCAGGTGATGTAGGCGCCAGTCGAGTGCGCGCTTGTTATTAAGCCAGTCACGCGCCTGCCCGGCAAGAACGAATAAGATCGTAAGATGCCCGAAGATGTGAATGAGTAACCCATATGGAGGCGCGAAGCGGTCCGCCTGGATGACAAGGAATCCCAGCAGGCACCAAAGGATCGTCTGTGTATCGAATTGACGCCACGCGATCCAGATCAACAGAGGGAGAAGAAAGAATACGTAGTGGTGATACCACATGATATTTGGCGAAAGCATCATGCCAAGTGCAGTGATAATGAAAGACGGTTCACGCGGACCACGCGAGAGGAAAGTCAGCGCAAAACTCGCCAACATCAGGATCAAAACATAAACGGACAAGAAGCGCTGAAGGGTCTGTGTGTGGATCGTGGCAGCCGCGAAGGGATAATTAACCACACGCCGGATGGACTCTGGCAATCGGGCGATGAGTTTCTGATATTCCGGTGTATCAGCAACAGCGAGTTTGGCCGTAAGCGACTGCGAATTACTGTCCAATTGTTGTTGGTCGAGCAGCCAACGAAATGCTTCGGGATATTGACGCAGGGGCTCCAACCCATAACGCAGAATGCCCGCGGCAAACAACAACAGGATGGACAGAACGGCATAAGCTGCCGCGCGAAATCGTCGATTCGCAAACAAGTATCCAAAAAAGAGCAACGGTGATACTTTGGTTGCCACACCCAAACCCAAACCTGCACCAGCCAGGCCGGGGCGCGTACTTTCCCAGTAATAAAGAAGGAAGATCCCGAACATGGTGATGACATTGATCTGGCCGAGATGAATCACCTCAAGGAAGGGCGCGAATCCCAGACAAAGTGCATACCACCACCATGTTTTTGCAAGACCGAGTGAATACAGCCGGGCAATTCCATGCACCAGCAGGAGCATGAGCAACACATTGACAGCAGCAAACACCGTCCCTTTTAGCATCAGCGGTTCGATGTGTCCAAATAGCTCAACTACAAAAAGGGATGGCGGCGGATACAGAAAGGCCACGCCGATCAGGCGCGAACCATAAACGTACCCCTGACCGGTCAAGGCTTTATCCAGCGCGCGTTCATAGAAACCGAAATCTTCCATCCAATGGTCCGGCAGGGGCATGATGGACATGAATCGGGTTTCAGTGCGAATTCCCAGGAAGAGGTACACGCAAAGGTAAAGCACTAACCCAAGCGTCAAGACACGAGATGGTTGCCTGAACATTTTAGAAACGAGCCGGGTTGAGCGCAGATATATTCAGATCTGTCGGTTTGTTGAGGGCGACCTGCGCGACAAGCCTGCCGCTGATCGGTCCGAGCGACATGCCAAGCATGGCATGACCGGTGGCAAGGATCAGGTTTTTGTAATTCTTCGCACGGCCAAGGATGGGCAGTCCATCTGGCGAGCACGGACGCAGTCCACGCCAGATGTCGGTTGTGGGCGGCCGATCCACTTTGAGGTAGGCAGAGGCGGCGTCGGCGATGGCATCCACACGGCGGGGATTGACGGTCAGGTCGATGCCGGACATTTCGAGCGTGCCGGCAAAGCGCAACAAGTCCCCCATCGGCGTGACTGCGACACGAGCTTCGCCAAGGATCAACGGCAGGGAAGGTCCGCTCGCGGGGCGCGTCACGGTCATGCTGTATCCCTTTGCGGCCTGCACAGGGACATTTACGACCAGGTCGCGGGTTATTCTGGGCGACCAGGCGCCGGCGGCCAGCACGATCTGCCTTCCATAGAACGTGCCGCTGGTCGTGAGCACCGACTTGATCTCGTTGCCGCCAGCCTCGATGCGCAGGATCTCGGTATTGCGCTGAATGCGCACGCCGCGTTTCTCGGCCAGGTCGGCAAGGCCTTGCACAAATTTTGCCGGGTTGAAATGTCCATCGTGGGGGAAGAAAATACCGCCGACAATGTGATCGCGCAGGGCAGGTTCTTTTTGGCGCGCAGCGGCGGCATCGAGTAATTGTGCATCCACGCCAAATTCGGCTAGCAGTTTCACTTCCGCTTCGCCGTGGTGCAGTCCCTGCGTGGTGGCGTAGGCGGTCAGCATGCCTTTTTGTTCGTAGTCGAATTGAAGGTCACGGCGCGAGGCAAGTTCGGCGTAGAGTTTGGCGCTGGCGAGGTGCAGGTCGCGCAGGATCGGGATGGCGCGGCGCATCGGTCCGTTGCGGGAGGCAACTAGGAAACGAGCAACCCAGCCCCAGAGGTCCGGGCTGAGGCGGGGCTTGATGTAGAACGGACTGGCCGGATCGAGCATCCATTTCAATCCCGCGGCAAGGGCTCCGGGCGCGGCAAGCGGGACCGCATGGCTGGGCACGATCAATCCGGCGTTGGCGTACGAACTACCGGACCCGACCTCGCCCATTTCGATGACAGTGACACTCGCGCCTTGTTCCGCGAGGTAATATGCGGCGCTGATACCGATCACACCGCCGCCTAAAATGAGAACGTCTGGGGGATTGTTCATGGGTGGCTACCTTGGATGAGATAGCCGAAGTATAGCACGAGGGCTACAACAGGAAAATTAAAAGGCTTGAAATTTTCATATTCAAGCCTTTGCGATCCAAACGAAATCTGCCGGCAATACGATCAGTTCATTTTTTTACTGGGGTTTTGAACGAGTACCCGGCAGCCTTCAGCGCTTCGCGCAATCGTCCCAATGCATTTGGGCCCATGCCATGCAGCTGAGCGATCTCAGATTCTGTATGGCGGGAAAGCTGCTTCAGTGTGGAGATGCCTTTGCCGGCAAGCGCTCGTTGCGCCGGCGCGGCCAGTTTGGGCAGGTCGCTTGCGGGGGTCATGACTTATCCCTCATCGTAAGCTTGCTTGAGTTGGGCAATATCGAGCTTGCGCATTTTTAGCATGGCCTGCATTGCGCGTCCGGCCTTGACCGGGTCCGGACCGCTGATGTAATTGCCAAGCTCATTCGGGACGATCTGCCACGACAAGCCATACTTATCCTTCAGCCAGCCGCACATGGACTCTTCGCCGCCATCCGCGGTCAGTTTCTCCCAGTAGTAATCCACTTCGGCCTGATCTTCACAACGCACGAACATCGAGATGGCCTCGTTGAATTTGAAGACCGGACCGGCGTTCAGCGCAATGAATTCCTGGCCTTCGAGTTGGAAGTTAACCGTGAAAGCCTTGCCATCCGGTCCGCGGCTGACCTCGCCGACTTTGGAATTCTTGAACACCGAGGCGTAAAAGTGCATGGCTTCTTCGGCTTGCGAATCGAACCAGAGGAAGGGGGTGATCTTGTTCATCGGATACTCCTAAAATTGGATGGCACAATTTTAGCACGCATGTTCTATTTTATCAATCCGCCTATTTTTTCTTTTTCTTCAAGTTCTCCGCAACGCGAAATTTGACGACTTTTTTGATCAGAGCAACAGGGAGGGGTTTATCGAGCGGGAACTGCACAGATCCCTTCCCCTGCGCATACTTCGATAACTCCTTCTTGAAGGCTTCGATGCCAGAAGGCACCGGGTAAAAACCGATATGATTTTTGAACGCCGCAAAATGTACCAGGTTGCCGTTCAAGTAAAACGTTGGCATCTGGTATGCGATCTTTTCGGTAGCTTCAGGCGCGGCCGAATGGATCACCTCGCGCATCTGCGTCAATTTCATTTGCACATCCTGCGGGAAAGTTGCAATGTATTCGTCGATATTGGAAAATTGTTTCTTGTCCATGCTGTCTCCTGTTATTTCTAAAATTTTACTTCCAAGTCTGTTCGGCCACGCGCAGGAAATTGCCGCCCATCACTCCGCGCACCTCGGTTTCACTATGGCCGTTTTTGAGCAACAATTCAGCCACCGCGGGCAGACGTTCCGGTTCGGCCATGGCGAGATAGTCATTGAACTTCTCTGGTGGAAAGACATCCGGGCGGCCTTGAATGTAGTCGATCAACTCCTGTTTGTCCACCACGTAGTCGAGCCCGATGCCAACGTGCTGCGGGCCGACCAGGTCCATCACGTATTCGATATGGCGGACCAGCATGGCCGCATCCGTGCTGCCACCGAGGAAATCGCCGATGCCGTTGATGCCGATGACGCCTCCGCTCTGCGCACAAAAGCGGATCTGTTCATCGCTGATATTGCGCGCGTGTTCCTTCACACCTTTGGGATTTGAATGGGAAAAGATAACCGGCTTTTCCGAGATCTCGAATAATTCCAGCGTGGCGCGATACCCCATGTGTGACGCATCCACGACCATGCCTACGCGGTTCATCTCACGGACCACGGCGCGACCAAACTCGGTCAGGCCGATGCTTCCTTCCATGCATCCGCCCGAGGCGCGGTTATCCTTGTTGTAAGCCAGCAGCATCTGACGCACGCCCAGATCGTAATACAACGAGACCAGGTTCACGTCGCCCATCAGCGGTTCGGAGCCCTCGAGATCGAACGCGATGGCGAGACGTCCGCTCGCTTGGGCGGCGCGGATATCGTCCACGCGGCGGGCAAGAACGAAGGAGTCCGGATGCGCGTCGATGTGGCGGCGGAAGCAGGCCAGAACACGCATCACGTTCTCGAACGAGTCCATATCCATGCCAACGTTCAACGAAACGAACGTCACGCCGTTGTCACGGTAGCGCTGCAGTTCGCTTAAGTCCGAATTGGGGTTGAGCGGAAAGCAGGCATGGTTGTCCCAGATGAGAGCACGGTCGTGGAAACTTCGCGGATTCATTGGCTCAAGCTTGCGAGACGGGGATCCCCGCGCTGGCGTTCACCGACGCCATTACCTGCGCGGTCACGTCGCGGCCGCCTTTGAAATTCACGACGAGCGCTTCGATGGTATAGATCGGTCCCCAAGGAATTCCCCACCAACCGAGCACGAGTGAGAGCAGGGTGAACACGATGCCGGGTCCCACCGCGCTTTCACCCGAGCGGATGAAATAAATTCCAGAGCTTCGTTTGAAGGTGATGACCAACAGGGAGATGCAATACTGGTACATGACGAACTTTGCGCCGCCTGCCACCTCGGCTTTGATCGCGGCAGTGGTCAATCCTTCGATCCCTTTGATGCTCATATCATTCTCCTTTTGGTTTGATGATTATTTCAACACTCGGGCTGTCATTCAGCCTCGTGGACTTGAAACAACGTCACCTGCATTCCGTCTGGATCCTGGATCCGGACGTTACGGTCACCCCACGGCGTGACGACCGGTTCGTGGACGAGGATGGCCCCGTTCGCAAGCAGGCGCTTCATCGCCGCCTCCAGATCGGGCACCTGGATCGCAAAGCGGATCGGCCCGCTCACCCGCTCCCCCACCTCGATACGATCTATCGTCTCAGCCTGTGGTTCATCGAAGATCTCCAGCGCGGCGTGACCCATATCGAGCATCAACGCCTTGCCGCCGTTATCCCAGAACGCTGCCGGTTCGAGGCCGAGGCCGTCACAATAAAATTTCACCAGGCGCTCATAATCACGGGTGGTGACGGCGATGCGCATTTCCAATACGGGTTGAGAAGTGGACATAGCTTCCAGCCTTTCCAATCAGATTAGGTAGCGCTCAATATACCATCACATGTCCGCTGTTTCGCATCCCCGGCAAAACAGCGGTGTTCCAATCTCAAATCAACTTTAACGGAGGAGTTATGCTCGAAAAGATTTCTAGCAAGTTCCACGCATGGACAAAGGGCTGGCTGGTGCTCGTGCTGGTAGCACTCGATATGTTCTTCATGATATTTGTGATGCCGATCGCCGGCGCGTTAATGAAAAGCGGCACCGGTCTCGAACAACCCCTCGACCTGATGTTCTTTTCCACACCCGATAAGACATTCGAGATGATCGAACGCTACGGCGACTCGACCCGCATGTTTTACCTCAAGATCGAGCTGAGCCTGGACATTATCTACCCGATTGTCTACACGCTGGCATTCGGTCTGCTGCTTTCCTGGTTGTTCCAGCGCGGTTTCAGCCCGAATCACAAACTGCAGAAATGGAATGTTGTGCCGGTCTTTGCCTGGTTCTTCGACCTGCTGGAAAACATCGTCATTGTGTACCTGCTGTCCGCATGGCCGAGTCAGCCGATTGCGATGGCCTGGGTGTTGATGCTGTTAACCACCGTCAAGTGGTTTTTCGCCTTCCTTTCGATGGGACTGATCCTGGTCGGCCTGATCCGCGCGGCAATGAACCGCTTCAGGAAGCAGGTATAGGAAGAGTAGAAAGTGGCAAAAAGCCGCCCGATCTCCGGGCGGCTTTTTGATTTACGGCGACCTGAAAGGCGCTATTCATTATTATTGTAAGCAAGCACTGCTAAATTGATTTCCACCAGACCCCGGTACATTCTGGCAAGATGACCCAGTTGCTTTTCAGCACCTGATCTCCCATTTCTTCTCCAAAGAAGAAACGCGAGAGGTATTCAGCCTCCTCCAGCGATTCGAATTTGTAATCGGTACGGATCCATTTGTTTTGGAAGCCAATATCATCCAGCCAGGGATAGAAATTAGCCATATGCGGCAGGTGAAAGGGAGATTCGTGCCCGGTCCCAAGCGATTCGAACAGGACGATCATGCCGCCAGGGCGCAGGACACGTTTCATTTCATTGAGCCACGTCTCGAGGTTTTCGCGCCACTTCTCATTGCCCCACACAGCAAGGTAGCTCACGCTCCAGCCGGAGACCGCAAGGTCGGCGGAGGCATTGTTCACGGGGAGATGGCGATGATCGGCTACATCAACAGCCCAATTCGAGAGTCCGCTTGCAGTGAGACGGTCACGGCAGACGCGTAACATCTCCTCCGATTCATCGAAAGCGCGGACGAAGGATACATGCGGGGCAAGCAGACGCGCGAGACGTCCGGTGCCCGCTCCGAGGTCGAGGGTGAAGCGGGAGGAGAGGTCCGGGACGATCTCGTTCAGCGTCCGCAAGATATTGCCATCGTGGTCTTCGCGGGCGATCAGAGCTTCGTAACGGTCGGCATCAGATTGATAAATGAGACGGTGTTGATCGGTCATACATTGAGTATAACAAAGCTGTGTTAAACTTGGGCGCATGTTGTCCCTTTCCCCCTCCGCTCAAAAAATTCAAAATCTGTTGAACGAACTTGGTTACACCTATACAGTGATCGAGCACGCCGAGTCGACGCGAACCGCGCAGGAAGCCGCGGACCGGGCTGGCTGTGAACTCGGCCAGATCGTGAAGTCACTCATCTTCAAGGGCAAAGACTCACAAAAGCCGATCCTGGTGCTCACCAGCGGCGCGAACCGCGTGGATGAGAAGCGCATCACCGAATACGCGGGCGAGCACATCGTCCGCGCCGACGCGGATTTTGTCCGCGCGGTGACCGGGTTCGCCATCGGCGGCGTTCCTCCCATCGGGCATGTCGAAAAAATGGAAACGTTTATTGACGAGGATTTCCTGCAATACCAGACCATTTGGGCCGCGGCTGGTACGCCGAATGCCATCTTCGAATTGCGGACAAGCGACTTGCAGACCATGACCAACGGAAAAGTGGCGCGCGTGAAATGAAAGAGATCTACAACGTATTGTTCTATCACGAGAAATTATCCAGCAGCGGAATGCCCACACCCGGTCAGATGCAGGAAGTGGCGCAGGCGGGTGTGCAGTTGGTGATCAACCTGGCACCGCATGATGTGCCCGATGCGATCCCGAACGAGGCCGAGTTGGCGGGTTCGCTGGGAATGGAATACATCAATATCCCGGTGAATTGGGGCACCCCCACACGCGACGGCCTCAACCGCTTCATGGACGTGATGGATGCGAACCGTGATAAAAAGGTCCACGTTCATTGTGAAGCCAATTTCCGCGCGAGCGCATTCATCCTGATGTACCGTGTCCTCCGCCTTGGCTGGAAGGAGCAGGATGCCTTCGAGGTGATGCACACCATCTGGGACGAAGACGCCTACCCGGTATGGAAAATGTTCATCGAGGACGCGCTGAAGCGAAGCCCCAGCGGGGAATAAGAGTTTTTACAGTCAATTAACAAGTTGCATAAACCCGGTTCACATGGGTGGAATAGAATTTCGGGCAGGAGATAACATGAATAAAAGATTCCTTCTTTCGGTCGTCCTTGCATGCCTTCTTTTTTCCTCCAGCGGTTGTACGCGCAGGAACGCGCCCACAGAGGTCGCAGGTGCGCCGGCTGGTGGTCCCGCGCAAACATTGCCCACAAACAGTCCCAGCCTGCCTGCTGGCGAATCAGAACGTTCATTGACCCACGCCGGACGCGAACGCAGCTACATTCTGTATGTACCCTCTTCAGTGAACTGGAGCGAGCCCGTTCCGCTCGTTTTCGTCTTCCACGGCGGGACTGGCAATGGACAGAACGCACAACTCATGAGCGGTTTCGATCAAGCCGCGGATGAACATGGGTTTCTCGTGGTTTATCCGAATGGCACCGGGCGCATTAGCGACGATAAGATACTGACCTGGAATAGTGGAACCTGTTGCGGCTATGCATTGCAAGAGAACGTGGACGATGTCGGTTTTGTGAGGTCCATGGTCGCAGATCTGCAAGCCCAGGTAAACATCGACCCAAAACGCATCTATGCCACCGGCCTCTCGAACGGCGCGATGATGTCTCACCGGCTGGCGTGCGACGCCTCCGATCTGTTTGCGGCCATTGCCCCCGTGGCCGGAACGTTGAACTATCCGCGCTGTAAACCGTCGGAACCGGTCTCGGTGATCGCATTCCACGGAACCGCCGACTCTCATGTTTTGTATGATGGCGGTTACGGACCGGATGCACTTGTGGATGTGCGCTTTACATCGGTCCCAGAGACGATGGAGTTTTGGTTGGCACTCGATGCCTGTGCCTCCACACCAGCCTCTGAAACCTTCTCAGACATTCAACATGAGACCTGGTCAGGATGCATTGGCTCCACGGCGGTGGAACTTTACACCATCATTGGCGGCGGGCACGCCTGGCCGGGCGGGCTAGGCGGCCGGGCCGGCAGCGACACCCCGACCCAGACCATCTCGGCGACAAAGTTAATATGGGAGTTTTTTGCAGCACACCCAAAACCATAACGAGGAAAAACCATGAAGAAAATTCTCTCGCTCTTAATATTCGTATTTCTGCTGGCGGCCTGTGCGCCAACAGCCCCTGCGCCCACCCCGGTGGTAATTCTGGTGCCGGTCACGGTGACGCCGGAAATGCAACAGGTGCTTCCATCGGCGACGCTTGAGCCGATCCCTACGCAGGCCGAAACGGCAACCCCCACAGCCCTCCCAGCCACAGCCACCGCGGACGTGCTGCATTTTTATGTCTCGGGCTACGTCTGGCACGACACATGCAAGCCTTATGACACATTGCCGAACCCAGTCCCGGCGGAGTGCATCTATGAACCCGGCGTAGGACTGTATGCAGATGGGATCTTTTCTACCGGCGAACCCGGCATCGGCGGTGTGACCGTTCAACTGATGATCGATTGCAACTACGGAGCCTTTACCACACAAACAGACGCGGGCGGATTCTATACAATGTCGTTCACCGTTCCCAAGTCGGCAGGAGTGGGCTCGCAGAAGATCTGCCTCTCGATCGACGCGGCCAGCGGACAAAACGCATCGCTCCTGATCCCCGGCGGATGGACGGTGCCCAAGACCAATTCAGCAACGGCCGTGATCCAGGTGACCATCAACGTGGAAACGCAAAATACGGTCAACTTCGGCTGGGACTTTCAATTCAAATAACCCCGTAACGATAGCCCCTTCGCGGCGTTATACCAATCAAATTCCACAGGCTGCGCAGATTGCGTAGCCTGTCTTGATTTGGAGGAGACTCGATGGAGCAGTATTTCATCAAAGACTACACCGGCGCGCCCTTTACGCTTTTTGATTCCGCCCACCTTGCCGCGCTGGGATTGGTGGCGCTGATCGCCCTGTCCTTCATCTTTGCCCGCAAACTATGGGATGACAACGCCAAACGCCGCTTCCGCTATTTTCTGGCGGGTTGGCTGTTCGTATGGGAGGTCTCGTGGCATTTGTGGAACGTGTACTACGGCACATGGACCATCCAAACCATGCTGCCCTTCCACCTGTGCAGTGTCACGGTTTGGTTATCCATGTACATGCTGATCAACAAGACCTATTCCATCTTCGAGATCACATACTTCCTCGGGATTGGCGGGGCCTTGCAGGCGCTGATCACACCCGACGCGGGCGCATATGGATTCCCTCACTATCGTGCATTCCAAACCTTCGCATCCCATGGCGGCATCGTCCTGGCCAGCCTGTATTTTGCCGTTGTGGAAGGATACCGGCCCACCCTGGCTTCCTTCAAACGCGTGCTGATCTGGACAAACATCTACATGGTCTGCATCTTCTTCCTCAACCTTGCCATCGGAAGTAACTACCTCTTCATTGGTCACAAGCCCGAATTTCCCACCCTGATCGACATGCTCGCCCCGTGGCCATGGTATATCCTGCAATTGGAGATCATCGCGCTGGTGATCCTCGGGGTGATGTACGTGCCCTACCTCATCATGGACCTGCGGCGCAGCAAGTCACAGCCCGCGCAGGCATAACCAGCAGAAACCAGGTTTCCCCCAGAAACCTGGTTTCTTTTTGTTTGCAATCGAATTGACCTTGTCGTAAAATCATCCCCAGCCAACTAAAGGAGAGAAAATGACCGCACCTGTTCAAACCGATGATCGTCCGATCACCGAGGAAGGCGACTTCCTCCAGATCAAATCCGTGGACCACGTCCACTTTTATGTGGGTAATGCCAAACATGCCATGTACTACTGGTGGAAGGGATTCGGTTTCACCCCGGTCGCCTACTCCGGACTGGAGACCGGCAATCGCAAGGCCGCTTCCTACGTCCTCCAATCGGGTCACATCCGCTTCGTCGTTTCCGCCCCCTATGGGCCTTCGAACGAGATCGCGGCGCATCACATGGTCCACGGCGATGGCGTAAAGATGATCGCCCTTGAAGTGGACGATGTCGAAAAAGCCTGGAAAGAGACCACTTCCCGCGGGGGCAAATCTGCCTGGGCGCCACGCGAAGAGAAGGACGATAACGGCATCTACCGCACATCCGCGATCCACACCTACGGCGAGACCCTGCACGTCTTCGTGGACCGTTCCGATTACAAGGGTATCTTCGCCCCAAGCTATCGACCCATCAAGAACAAGGAAGCCGATTCCGCCGGTCTCGCCGCCGTGGACCACATCGTAGGCAATGTGGAACTCGGCAAGATGAATCACTGGGTCAACTTCTACCATCAGGTGATGGGCTTCCGCCTCCTGCGTCACTTCGACGACAAGGACATTTCCACCGAATACTCCGCGCTCATGTCGAAAGTGGTGCAGAACGGAAACGGCCGCGTCAAATTCCCGATCAACGAACCGGCCGAGGGCAAGAAGAAAAGCCAGATCGAAGAATATCTCGATTATTACCTCACGCCCGGCGCGCAGCACGTAGCGCTCATCACCGGCGACATCATCACCGCCGTGAAAAAACTGCGCGACAACGGCATCGAATTCCTGCGCGTGCCCGACACATACTACGAGATCCTGCCCGAACGCGTGGGCAAGATCAACGAAGATTACAAGACCATTCAGGAACTCGGCATTCTCGTGGACCGCGATGACGAGGGCTATCTGTTGCAGATCTTCACCCGTCCCATCCAGGACCGCCCGACCATGTTCATCGAGATCATCGAACGTCATGGCTCGCAAAGTTTCGGCAAGGGAAACTTCAAAGCGCTGTTCGAGTCGATCGAGCTCGAGCAGGAACGCCGCGGGAACTTATAGTCAAAAGTCGAAGGTCTAAAGTCAGGCGACCTTCAACTTTCGACTTGTGACCTTTAACCATGTACTACGCCACCATTTCATCGCATCAGTCCCCGCCCCGGCCTGCTCTTTTCAGGGACGGTCTCTACTACCCCCTGGCCCTGCCCGATATGCGCGCCGTGATCGAGGTGCTGGCCGGGTCACGGGTGCCTTTGGTGGAAAGCCGGGGCGTGAAGCCGGAGACAGTTCGGTTGCATGCCCCCATTCAGCCCACCACCCTGCGCGACGCATACGCCTTCGAACAGCACGTGAAAACGGCGAACCAAAACCGCGGTCGCGACGTCCCTGAAGAGTGGTATGACTTTCCGGTCTTCTACTTCACCAACCCGCGCAACATCTTCGGGCCCGAGGATGAGATTTCCCACCCCGCGTACACGGCCGCACTGGACTATGAGCTGGAAGTGGCCGTCGTGATCGGCAAGCCCGGGATGGATATCCGCCCGGAGCAGGCGGAGGAGCACATCTTCGGCTACACCATCTTCAACGACTGGTCGGCCCGCGATGTGCAGCGCGCCGAAATGAAAGTGGGGCTGGGACCGGCCAAGGGCAAGGATTTCGCGTCCACGTTGGGCCCGCTCATCGTCACGAAAGAGGCGCTGCAAGACCGCTCGACCGGGCGTCCCGGAGTCTTTGACCTGGCGATGTCGGCAAAGGTCAACGGCGTGGAAATGTCCAGAGGAAATTTAAAAGATATCTTCTGGTCATTCGGCGAGATCATTGCCCGCGCGTCTCAATCGGTAACGCTGATGCCCGGCGATGTGATCGGCTCGGGCACAGTGGGCACGGGCTGCCTTTTGGAGTTGACGAAGGCACAAGGACCCTGGCTGAGACCGGGCGATGTTGTGGAACTGGAAGTAGAGCGGATCGGCACACTTAGAAATAGAATTGCACAAGGAAAATAGAATGAAAATCAAAATGGTTCTTCTCACCGTTGCGCTGGTCGCGGCGGGATGCACACCAGTGGCGGCCACCCCCACTGCTGACCTGGATCAATTGGTACAGGAAGGCTTGCAAACTGCGCAGGCACAGATCACTCAACAGGCTCCCACTGAACCGGCCGCGCCGCCTGCGTTCACAGAAACAGCCGCACCGCCTGCGCCCACCGTGGCAGTGGTGGATGCGGTGGAAACGAACAGCGAGTTTGCGTTCAATTCGTTCGGGGTCAATCTGCGCTTTTTCTATCCATCCACATTGAAAGAGGGACTCGCTGCGGAAACCGTGGCGGCAAACTCGCTCGGCGCTCCGTGGGAAATGGATATGCCCGAACATGCCGTGGTGTACTTCAGCGCCTATTCGGATCCTGCCTCACGCGACAGCAACTCGCACGGCATTCGCGTCTACCGCGTCGCTGACCTGAACGCCTACGACCCCACATTGATTCCCGCGATCCAGGCTTTTTTGAGCGGCGCCACCGAGGAGCATCGTGATTTTCCGAGCCACCCGTTCCCGGGTCGCAGTGTGGATGCGCAAGTGAAGACCGTACCCTTCCAGAACGGGATGGGGTATCGATTCCTTGTCACGGGTTCTTTTATGGCAGCTGCGCCGCGCGGCACAGGTCTGATCTATCTCTACGTTGGTCTGACCTCGGATGGACAGTACCTGGTTTCCATGCGCTCAAGCGTGGATGCGCCCATGATCGCCGACCTTGCCAACGGTGTTCCGTTCAATACACAAGAGGAAGCCACCAACGTTGTAAACGCATTGAATGACCGCGTAAACGCCGCAGCGCCCGCCGACTTCAATCCAAATCTCGACACGCTCGATGCACTCGTGCAGTCGATCCTTGTCGTCATCCCATAAGGAATCCATGAAAAAAGCCTGCCCGTTTCTACTCGTATCCATCCTGATTTTTTCCGCCTGTGCGCCTGTTCCGCAACAGTCCGCGCCGGGCGTGGAAACCATTGTTGCGTCAACGCTTCAAGCATTGACGGCGAACGCTCCGACTGCCCTTCCGACAGCAACCCCGCCCAGCGGTACTGTTGTGACATTCGAGTATGTCAGCTTCATCATCCCGGAAGGGCTGGCGCTCGGTGTAAACGCGCAAGTGGTTCCAGCAGCGGCGGGAGAAAACACGGCGCCATGGGATGTGGCACCGGAGCATCTTCTGTTCGAGTTTTACGGCTACAACGATCAAGTGGCAAAATCCAAGGCCATGGAGATCCAGGTCTTTCCCGCAAAGGAATACTCGAGCATGAATGTCGGTGCCGGCATCAGCCTGCCGAAACTGCAGTCCTTTCTCGCCGCGCCAGACCAGACCCTCGATGCGGATCAACTCCCAGCGGTGCCATACTACAACGCGGCACAGATGTTTGCCGCACAGGTCAAATTGATTCCATTCGCCAGCGGGTCCGGTGTGCGCATGATGACCCAATACGGGCAGGCGGTGGGACCGGCTGCCAACTCTGCCACGCTCTATCACTTTCAAGGGCTGACCAGCGACGGCAAGTATTACATCATTGCCACACTCCCGCTCGGCGCGTCCATATTGATCAACGGCGGCGACCCGCTTGCCGTACCACCGGCCGGCGGCGTTCAATTCCCCGGATACACAACGTTGAACCCGGATGATTATGGATCGTACTTCCAGGCTGTCACCAGCGCGTTGAACAACGCTGAACTCAGCACCTTTTCACCCACGCTCGAAACCCTCGATTCATTGATCGAATCGATCACCATCTCAACCCCTTAAACGGGAAGAGATGCTTTACGAAAGGAAAGTTATGAAACTAAAAATCCTTGCGATCATCCTGATCTTTGCCATGCTGGCCGCCTGCACGCCCAGCGGAACGACCAGCACGGAACCCACCCCCGATATTCTCGCCACGATCGTGGCGGCTACGATGCAGGCAGTCACCCCGCTGGCGCCGCCACCCACCGCTATGGTCATCAACGTCCCTGATTCGGTGACAATGCAGGGCAGCGTCTTTGCCTTCCAAAATATAAGCATGTCCATTCCCGTCGGCTTTGCCACGGGCGCGCGCGGCGAGACCATTCCCCGCGCCGAAGGCGACGCCGTGGAACCGTGGGGGATCGCACCCCAGCATACGCGCATCACCTTCGATGGATATGCTCTCGGACAGCGCTTCCACGAACCTCAGATCTTCATTTACCCCGTCGATGAATTTGCCGCGATGAGCGAAGGTGCGGCAACCATCATCGAAGAGTTGCGTTCGATCGCCAACGACACCAACCCGAACTTCCCCGATACGCTCCCGCACCTGCCGATCTTCAATGCCCAACAGTTGTTCTCCGCCAAGGCAGAGCGCATCAATTTCGGTTCCGGTCGCGGCATCCGCTACATCACGCAATATTCGCAGTCCTTTGCGCAGATCAACAACAATGAATTGTTCTACACCTTCCAGGGCATCACCGATGACGGCAGGTATTACGTGGCCGCCAACCTGCCCATCACCACGCCGCTCGTGGACACGATGACCGCGCCAAACTTCGGCGATCCCAGTTTCACGCCCGAACAATACACCATCTATCTCGACGGCGTCGCCAAGACACTCTCCTCGCTGGCCGCCCCGTTCTATGCGCCCAGCCTCGATGTATACGACCAGTTGATCTTCTCCATCGTCATCGGTCAATAACCCACAGGAGCAGCCATGCCCTTCTATCACAAGCTCGGAGAGATTCCCCACAAGCGCCACGTACAGTTCAAAAAGCCGAACGGCAAACTGTATCGCGAAGAAGTGATGGGACTGGAGGGCTTCTCCTCCATCCAATCCCTGCTCTACCATCACTTCCTGCCGCCGCGTGTGATGAAGACGGAAGACCTCGGTTCGGCCGCCGTGGAATACGTGGACTTTGGCCCGATCCGCCACCGCGCCTTTGCCACGGCTCCGACTCCGCCCGGAGCGGATCCACTCGCCGCACGGATTCCCCTGCTCGGCAACCGCGACGTCATCCTCGGAGTCTCGCGCCCGACCCAGAGCATGGACTACTTCTACCGCAACTCGCAGGCCTACGAAGTCTGGTTCGTGCATGAGGGCAGCGGCACACTCAAATCGGTGTTCGGCAATCTCAAATTCCGCAAAGGCGATTACATCGTCATCCCGTTCGCCGTCACCTGGCAGATGCACCTCGATGGCGAGTGCCGCTTCTTCACGATCGAGTGCCCGTCACAGATCGTGCCGCCGAAGCGATATCGCAACGAATACGGGCAACTGCTCGAACATGCGCCCTACTGCGAGCGTGACATCCGCGTGCCCGAAGAACTCGAGACACACACCGAGCGCGGCGAGTTCGACGTGCGCATCAAAGTCCGCGACCGGCTTACCCGCCACGTGCTCGATTACCATCCCTTCGATGTGGTCGGCTGGGACGGCTACCTCTACCCGTGGATCTTCAACATCGAAGACTTCGAGCCGATCACCGGACGCATCCACATGCCGCCGCCCATCCATCAGACCTTCGACGCGCACAACTTCGTGGTCTGCTCCTTCGTCCCGCGCCTGTT
>CAYNQA010000036.1:0-16856 GCA_964399225.1 uncultured Anaerolineaceae bacterium | reverse complement strand
CGTGGGTCTTTGCCGCGCGCCACCAGAGTCGTGGTGACGATTGGTCCCCATCCGCCGCCGCCAATGGCATCGAAGAAACCGCCCACCACAGCCAGCGCGCTGACGCGGGCGGTATGCACGCCCGTCGGTTTGCGTTCCTTGTGATTGAAGGCTTTTACGAGGATGACAATGCCCATGATAAGCAGGTAGGCGGAAATGTAAGGTTTGATCACATTGCCGTCAATGGAGGTGAGCAGGTATGCAGCAATGCCACCCGCAATCGCCCCGGGAATAACCAGGCGTTTCACGAGACCCCAATCCACATTGCCGAGGCGCCAGTGTGAAAAACCTGAAACGCCCGTGGTGACAACTTCCGCCATGTGGACAGACGCGGATGCCGCGGCAGGAGGGAGGCCGAGACTTAGCAGAAAGGTGTTCGAACTGACGCCATAGGCCATGCCCAGCGCGCCGTCGATCATTTGCGCGGTAAAGCCGACCAGGACATACAACAGGATGGGTAAATATTCTTCCATGAAACATTCTCCTTATTGAGTTATTTTTCCGAATCCTGAGCGGACACGGGAATTGCTTTATTAGAACAACCCTTCCAGATACTGTTTCGTGCGTTCGTGCTTGGGGTTGCCGAACACTTCCTTGGCAGGGCCGCTTTCGATCACTTCACCCATGTACATGTAAATGACATAGTCCGCGAGGCGCTTGGCCTGGCGCAAGGTGTGCGTGACGATGACGGTGGTGTATTGCTGTTTGAGTTCGAGCAGGCGCGCCTCGATGTTCTGCGAGGAGATCGGGTCGAGGGCGGAGGTCGGTTCGTCGCCGAGGATGATCTCGGGCTCCACGGCCAGTCCGCGTGCGAGGCAGAGACGCTGCTGTTGCCCGATCGAGAGAGAGGTCGCGGGGTCGTGCATGCGCTTCTTGACTTCTTCGTACAGGCCGGCGATCTCAAGATAATGCCGCACCGCCTCTTTGTATTCCTTGCGATCCTTTTTCATCTTGTGCAAGTGCATGCCGTAGACCACGTTGTCGTAAATGGACATCGGCAGCGGCGAGGGGCGTTGTGCCAATAATCCAACAACCTTGCGGACCTCGGTCACATCCACATCTTTATCGTAGATGTTCTGTCCGTCCACGAGGACTTCGCCGGTCAGTTTCGTGTTCTCGGTCAACTCGAAGAAACGGTTAAATGTTTTCAATAAGGTGGTCTTGCCGCAACCCGAAGGTCCCATGATGACCGTGATCTGGTTCTTGGGGATCTCGATGTTGACGTCTTTCAACGCCTGCTGTTTGCCGTAGTAGGCGTCCAGGTTGTTGACTTGAATATGTGCATCCATAAATTCCTCTGTTATTTGATCGTGTACTTGTTGAGTCGCGCCGAGAGCCAGCGCGCTCCGAAACTGACCAGGAGAACGATAATGGTCAGGATGAGCGCGGCGGCATAGCCTCGCTCGCGGACTTCGGGATAGGGGGAACCCAACTGGAAGAAGACCGCCAGGGGCAGGGACGCGGTCGGACGCATCAACGAGGTGGGGATACGGTCCGTGTAACCGGCGGTGAAAAGCACCGAAGCCGCGTCACCGATGCCGCGGCCAAAAGCCAGTAGGATGGCAGTCACGATGCCCGGCAACATTTGGCGTGTGACCACGTTCAATGCGACCTCGAACTTGGTCGAACCCAGCGCCAGGGCAGCGTGTTCGAGGTCTGCGGGCATGCGGCGGATGACCTCGTCCATGGCGCGGGTCATGATGGGGAGTTCCACCAGCGCGAGGGCGATGATTCCGGCCAGCAGAGATGCGCGCATCCCAAAGGCGATCATCAGTGCGAAACCGAAAGCGCCGTAGACGATAGAGGGGATGCCCCACAACACGTCCAGTGAGAGGCGCACATATTCGCCCCATTTGGATTGTCCGAGATAAGCCTTTAGGTAAAGAGCGATCGGCAGACTTAAGAGAATGGCCAGCAACGTGCCACCCGCCGCGAGGTAGAGCGAACCGATGATGGCGTTCAGGATCCCGCCCTCTTTGCCCATGTAGTATCCGCCTTTGGGGACCTGGGATACCATGTCCCATGTCAGTGAAGGAAAGCCGCGCGAGATGATCGTCCACAGGATCAAACCGAGCGTGCCTGCGACGATCACGAAGGAAATGTACATCAGCGCCTTCATGAAGGCTTCCATGAGATGGCGTCGTTCGAGTCGATTCTTTTTCATGCCCATTTTCGCCTCGTTACACGCCGAAGAACAAGCGTGGAAAGAATGTTGAAGATCAAAATGACGATCAATAAAACCAACGCCGCGCCGAGCAAAGCCGCATCATAGAGCGGGATGGACATCATTTCGCCGTAGTTGTTGGCGATCAGCGCGGGGAGTGGATAGGCCGTGTCGAAGATGGACGTTGGGATGTTGGCTACATTGCCCACCACCATCATCACGGCAATGGTTTCACCGAAGGCGCGTGAGGCGCCCAGCACGATCGCGGCAATGATGCCCGGTAGGACTTGCGGAAGTACTATATTGCGGATGGTCTGCCACTTTGTCGCTCCCATGGCCAGCGAGGCGTGACGCAGGTCATTGGGTACGGTGAGAAAAACCTCAAAGGTGACTGATACGATCAGCGGGGAGATCATCACTGCCAAAACGATTCCGCCTGCGAAGATTCCAAATCCCGTTGGCTGGTTGACCGCAAATAGCGGAATGAAACCCAGCCAGCGTTCGGCAAAGGGCGCGGCAACATCATCCACAAATGGGACGATGGCCAGCAATCCCCACACACCGTAGACTACCGGTGGAATCGCCGCGAGCAGATCGAGGACCGGCTTCGCCAGTGTTCGCGTGCGGGCGTGGGCATATTCTGCGAGATAGATCGAAACCAACAAGCAGGGCGGAACGGACAGAAGCAGCCCGACCAACGTTACCCAGAGCGTGCCGATGATGAACGGTTGGAAACCGAACAGGCCATCATTTGGTTTCCATACTTTTCCGCCGAGCAATTCGCCCAACGAGTAAACGCTCAGGATCGGCCAGGCACGGACGAACAATGCAACCGCGACGATCGCGATCAGGATAACCGGCATGATAGTGAACAGGAAAAACAGCCGGCGCGCATTGCGATCCTTTCGGGCACGAGACGCGGCAGAAGGCCGGGTGATCCGGCCTTCTGTATTTCCATTCGTGGGGAGAATCAATGAACTCATTTCAATTTCGCCAGCGACTCAGCCTGTTGTTCCGGGGTGAGCGGAACGTAACCGGCCGCCTCGAGGTATTGCTGACCATCGGTCAGGATCCATTCGATGAAGGCGAGAACCAGTCCGCTCGGTTTGCCTTTGGTGGCGAGATTCTCGAAACGGGCGGGTGGAGAAGGATACGTGCCGTTGGCAACTGCGCCGAACGCATCCTCTTTGACGGTGTAGACCTCTTCGGGGTCAGCCTGTCCATTGCCGTTGATATCGAGAGGCGGGATAAGGATGCCCGGAACGAGTCCACCGCCACTCAAGTCGAAGATGCTGTTGAGGTTGCCGTAGCCAATCCCCAGCGGATCCTTGATGACTGTGTCCACCATCGAAGGCTCGCCGTTCACACCGATGCCGAGCAGGTCTTCCTGCGCTTTTCCGCCGGAGTACTTGGCCCATTGTTCGGCAGCGCCAGCCGCATCGGAACGGGTGAAGACGTTGATCTTGTCGGTCACGGCCGGATCGCCTACCACCTCGCCCCAGGTAGTGATCTCGCCGGTGATGTAGATCTTGTTGAATACTTCCTGTGGGATGCCCTTGGCCATGATCTGGTCAGCCACCGGGTTCTCGGCGCTGATGATCGGGAAGACTGCGTCCTTGGTCACCGAGACCCAGAAGATATCCTGGGCTTCTTCTTCCGGCTTGATACTGCGCGAGATCATGCCGATGTCCACCGCGCCGGCGATGGTGTCGGTCATGCCTTTGCCCGCGCCGCCGCCCTGCACGTCGAATTGAACGTTCGGGTGAAGCTTGGTGAATTCCTCCGCCCAGACGGTCATCATCGGGTAGAGCGCGAACGCGCCGGAGATGGAGATGGTCCCGCTAAGCGGGTCTTCGGTTGCAACAGGGGCCTGGGTTTCGGCAGGGTTTTCACCTTCAGCAACAGTAACGGGAGTGGTTGTAGTAGTTGAAGTACAGGCACTCAGAACCAGTGAAAGAATCGCCAGTACCGAGAAGAAGGGGAGAGTCGGTTTTCGCATTTTGTTTCTCCAATTTGTCGAGTAGATTACAAAGTCTATAGTAGTAGTAGACTTTTGAGCCACAAAAAACTGCCCTGTTAAGGGGGCATTCAAACTTTACTTCAGTTGTTTGCGAACGGCATCCTGCCGTTTGACCACATCGGCCAGGCTGGTCTTGTCGAGGATGTCTGCGATGGCATTGCGCACATCGCCCATCACCAGCCGCAAGCCGCAGGTCTGCTCGTCGGGACAGCCGCACGGCTCATAGGCCATCTGGCTGACGCATTTGATCGGCGCCACGGGACCGTCCAAAGTGCGGAAGATCTGGCCGAGAGTGATCTCGCTGGCTGGCCTGGCCAGGTAATACCCGCCGCCAAGGCCCATCTTGCTGTGGAGCAGTCCTGCATTCTTGAGCGTCAGCAGGATCTGCTCAAGAAATTTCGCCGAGATCTGCTCGCGTTGCGCGATCTCTTTGATCTGCACCATCGGCAGGGAGGAGCCGTCTTTGGAGGGTCCTGCCAGCATGATCATGGCTCGTAAGCCATACTCGCCGCGTTTGGATAGTCGCATGTTCTACCTTGTGAACGAAAGTCTACTGTTTCAATGGACTTTGTAGTGTTATCATAATTCAGTGACTGAATTTTGTCAATGGAATTTCTAGTTTTTTGCTCCGAAATCGCACCACTTGCGGATCGGGCAATTCGGGCAATCGGGTTTGCGCGCGTGACAGATCTCCCGCCCCAATCGGATCAAATTCAGATGCGCGGCGTAATACGTCTCGGGCGGGAACAACGCTTCGAGATGCGGATGCGCCTGCTCCACGGTCATCTTTTCCGGGCGCAGACCGATGCGTCCGCTGACGCGATAGATGTGCGTATCGACCGGAAAAGCGGGACGGTTGAGTGAGAAGCACAATACGATGGCCGCGGTCTTCGGGCCAACGCCATTGAACTTGGTCAACCACGCGCGCGCTTCTTCGAGCGGCAGGTCAGCGAGGAAGGATAGGTCGAGATTGCCGCGTTCCTCTGTGATCTGACGCAACACCTTCTGGATGCGCGGCCCCTTCTGATTCGCGAGTCCGGCCGGACGGATGGCGGCCACCACCTCGCTCTCTTTCGCGTCGCGGACGGCTTCCCACGTGGCGAATTTCGCCGTCAGCGCGTTGAAGGCCCGGTCACGGTTCACATCATTCGTGTTCTGCGAGAGGATGGTGGACACGAGTTCATCCACCGGCGGGAGCGGATTCCGCCAGATGGGCTCGCCGAAGACTTCAAGCAATTTCTCATGGATCGTGATCGCGCGTTTGGAAAGTGTGGACATGGATAAAATCCCGAAGGGATGAAATGATTATAGACCGTGAATTCAAAAAAACAAACCCCGAAGGGGTGACATGGTTTTCGCGAATATGTCATCCCTTCGGGGTTAGCGATACTATTTTGTGCAATTTACAATCCCGCCATCCAATTGAGATTGAAAACTACTGCAATTGAAACGCAGGATACGACTCGCCTGTAACCAATCCCGCGTGATTCTTCAGCACCTTTTTGGGGCCATATTGTGACAACACTTGTAGCTGATCTTCATTCAATGCACCGAGTTGACGCAGGAGCTCGAGCGTCACCGCGGGACGCACGCGGGCGCGCGAGACGAGGTGATCGTCCATGCGGCCCGGGTCGCCGTCTGTGACTTTGAAGGTGATGCCGATTCCCCGGTCGCTGATCAGGCCGGGCAGGATGCCAACGATCTGGAATCCCTCCGCGCCGCGCTTGGTGACGATTTTTCCCTTGCCAACTTTCATCAATTCACAATCGAACTCGCCGAAGTTGCTGACCATTTCGGAGTGAGACATCATGGCCGCTGTGATTTTCTTGCAGGCGATCGCGCGCGCTTCGTTCAAGTCACGCGGGTCGCAGAGACGCGCCATCGCCAACGCGGAGTTGTGGAGGGGCACGGCAAAATTGGGCGCGGAACAACCGTCCACGCCGAGGGTGACGGCTTCGGGGGAGAGTCCGCACATTTCGGCGAAGCAGGCCAGAATGTCGCGTTGAAGCGGATGTTCGTTCGAGAGATAGGAGTCGAGCGGAAGTCCGCGCATCTTGGCGTGGGCGAGCATGGCGGTATGTTTTCCCGAGCAGTTGTTGAAGTTGGCAGTGGGGGTGATGTTTTCCGTGATGGTGCGCTTCAACATGATCGGGTCGCCGGGCAGGTGAGGACCGCATTGCAGGTCCGATTCATGGATGCCGACCTTTGCCTGCAGGGCGGCCACGGCTTCGAGGTGGATCTGTGCGGTTTCGTGCGAGGCGCAAGAGAGGGCGAGTTCGCGCGGGGTGAAGCCAAAATGTTCCACGCCCCCTCGTTCCACGAAGGGAAGCACCTGGAATGGTTTGGCCGAGGAGCGCAAAAAGGCGACCGTGTTCGGGTCGCCAATGGAATGGAGCAATGTGCCTTGTGAGTCAACCACAGCGATCGAACCAACGTGCGTGGATTCGATGATGCCGCCGCGTTTGAGTTCGAGGAGTGATGCCTGACTCATTATTCTTCCGAGAGAGCGCTGGATGGACGATAGTGGCGCATGTAGTATTGGATCAAGCCGTAGCGCAGGCGCTGTGAGTAATATTTCTGCCGCGCTGCTGGGGCCTTCCAATTGGCGAGCAGGCCATCCACAAGTTTTTCGGCGGCCTCGGGGGCGGCGTTGCGAGCGGCTAGTTTTTCCATGCGGTCGTTGATGCTTTTGGTGATGTCGAGCTGGGCTTTGACCATTTGCGGCGTGACTGCCCCGCCGCGGCCGCTGATAATGGTGAAGCCTTTGTAATCGCTCTCGAGCAGGATCTTAAGTGAGTCGATCCAGGAGGGCAGGTCGGCATGCGAGAGGAAGGGCGGCTGGTTTTTGGGAACCAGGTCGCCGATGAAGACGATCTCCTGCTCGGGCAGGGTAACCCAGATGGAGCCGGAGGTCGGCCCGGGGCGGTGTTCGAGATGGATCTCCACGTCGCCCCAATGCATGTTGAGCGAGTCGGTGAAGGAAATTTCCGGGGGAGCCCAGCGCACCGAGCCGAGGCCGGGGATCGATTCCCACGATGAGCCGGTCTCATCGCCCTGCGCTTTAAAGGTGGTTGGACGGTTGCGGAAGACCTGTGCGGTCTTTTCGTGGGCGATGATGGTGCAATCCATCGAGCGCGCGCCGAGGGTGCGGTCGGGATGTGTGTCCAGGTTGATGAGCACACGTTCAGGACCCGCTCCCGCGTTCATAAGCGAGGCGCGCCAGGCGCGGCTGTCATCGGGGGAGGGAGGCGCGTCAATGTGCACCAATCCGCGCGAGGTGCTGATGGCGCCCAGTGTGACGCCCGAGAACGAGTCTTCGATGAATACTTTATCGGCAATGGATTGCATGTGAACTCCGGAGTGTTTGATGGTTTGATCGTTATGTGATGATGATGTGACGTGTATATCTGTTTATTTGCTGTCTTGCGACTCGATCTGTTCTTGTGTGGCCAGCGGCAGGGTGAAGTGGAATTCCGTGCCTTTGCCCGGCTCACTCTGCACCCAGATGCGCCCGCCATGACCGAGTACAGCGAGGCGGCAGAACGCAAGTCCCACGCCGAGGCCGGCCGGTTTGTCTTTGCCGCGCAGGCGCGTGAACTTTTCAAAGATGCGTTCCTGGTCGGCTGTGGGAATGCCGGGGCCGTTATCTTTTACCCACAGCTCCAGCCACTTGTCATCGATGCGGGCGCCCACCTCAAGTTTTCCCTCGGCGGGTGTGAATTTAACGGCATTCTCGATCAGGTTGGTGAGAATACGCCGCACCATATCGGGGTCAACCCACAATGCTGCCTGTCGCACTGGCAGGGATGTGGAAATGCTCTGGCGCCGGCCTTCCACGCTGGGCGATGTATCTTTCACGGCCTGTTCGATCAGGGCGATCGGGTCGGTCACTTTTTGGTCCACCACCGATTGCCCGGATTCGAGACGGTTCAAATCCAGCAGGGAACTGAGCAGGCGTTGAATGCGCGCCGTGGAGTTGGATGCGATCGAAAGAATGGCACGCACCGATTCGTCAGCGGGATCCACCATGGTGGAAAGTACTTCGAGGCTCGAAACCACGTTGCCCAGCGGCGAGCGCAGGTCGTGGTAGATCATGGCGGTCAAGTCTTCGCGCAAGGCGTCCAGTTCCTTGCGCTCCTTGATGTCGCGGAAGAGCCACTGCACAGCGGTGGCTTCTTCGAACTCCACGCGGCGCACGTACACTTCCACCGGGCGGGTCTCGCCGTCCTTTTGGCGTAAGCGCGACTCGTAACTGCATGGCGCGCCGCTTTGCAAGGCTTCCCAGCCGTTGCCCAGCCGCGCCGCATGGATATCATGCAGGTCGTCAATGCTTTTGGCATGCAGCTCGGTATTCGAAAAACCGCTCAAGGTTACGGCCTGACGATTCGCCTCGAGAATGTGTCCGGTCCAATCGGTGATGAGGATCGGGTCCACACTGTCTTCGAACAACTCGCGATAGCGCTGGTGCGCGGCATCGAGCTGCTCATAAAGTTCGGCATTCTGCAAGGTTGTTCCAGCCAGACTGCCGAGTCCAGTCATCACCAGCAGCGCATCGGGGTCGAACGCGCCGCTGATGGGATTGATGGCCTCGATCACGCCGATGACACCCGACTGGGTGGGGATCGGTGCGATGACCACCGCCCGCGTCTGGATTCCTGCGAAGCGGTCGAGGTCGGTGAAGCGTTTCTCTGCATCCACAGCCGGCACGACCACGCCTCTGCCATCACGGGCCACCGCTCCGGTCAAACCTTCGCCGAGCGGGATGTGGCGGTCGAGGATATTGCCGGCGTTCTGTCCGCTTGCGGCGCGGAAGACCAACTGTCCCGAGGCAGGATCCGTCAATGCCACGGCGGCGGTCTCCACTTGCAACGCCTGGATCGTCTGGTTGAGGATGCGCTGCAGCACATCGTCCACGCGCAGGGATGTGTTGATCGATGCGGCGCCCTCGGCCAGGGCGGTCATTACGCGCGCCTGTCGCTGGCTTTCGGTGTAGAGCCGCGCGTTCAACACGGCCACACCAGCCTGGTCGGCGATGGCCTGCATCAACTCGAGGTGTTCTTCATTGAATGCATCGGGGATCGAGTGGACAAGGGTCAGCACACCCACCAGACGTTCGCGCGCCAGAAGCGGCACGCAGATCGCCGACTTTGCGCCGGTATTTTCCAACGCATCGTCCGGTCGGCGAAGCCAGCGTTCGTCATTGGCGGTATTTTGAATGAGGGCAGGCTTGCGATTACGCACCACCCACCCGGCCAGGCCGCGTTCCACGGTCTCGCGAAGTTGCTGGGTGGTATGTTCGTGGAATTGCTGTCCGTACACAATGGTGGCATCGAGCGGTTTGCCGTTGTCATCGAGAACAACGACACTCGCGCGTTCGCCCCCCACGTTGCGAATGGCCTCGAACAATACACGCTGGAGCACCGTGCGCAGATCGAGCGCGGTGGCCACCTCGCGGCTCACATGATAGAGCAGTTCGAGTAATGCGCGTGTGCGGTCTTGTTCGGCAGGCTTCGAGCGAAACATAATGATTTCCCCCGAAAGTATAGCACATCGTCTCTTGGATGGCTAATTTTGTAAATTCCTCCATGGTTCACCACGGAGCACACGGAGATCACAGAGAAAATGCTTTAAGAAATCTCCGCGGACTCAGTGTTCTCTGTGGTAAATTCTTTTATTGCTCTGCGGTAAAATCACGCCATGCCTCTCGACGTTTCCCGCATCCGCGCGTTGTGCTTCGACGTGGACGGCACTCTGAGCGACACCGATGATCTCTACGCCCAAAAGGTGATCCGCTTCCTGCCGCGCTTCCTCTTCCGTGACCCGGAACGGGCCGCCCGCCGTTTTGTGATGTGGATCGAAACCCCGGGCAACGCCGTGATGAGCATCCCCGACCGCCTCGGTCTGGACGATGAAGTGGTTGCGCTTGCCGACTGGCTCAACCGCCACCGACGCCGCACGATGAAATCCTACCTGCTCATCCCCGGTGTGGACGAACTGCTGGCCCGCCTGCATGGACATTTCCCGATGGCGGTCGTCTCGGCCCGTGATGAAGGCGGCACGCGCGCCTTCCTCGATCACTTCAACCTGACTCGTCATTTCGATGTCATCGTCACGGCATTGAGCGCTAAGCACACCAAACCTTTTCCCGACCCCGTGCTCTTTGCCGCACAGAAAATGAACGTTCCGCCCGAAGCCTGCCTCATGATCGGTGACACCACCGTGGACATCCGCGCCGGTAAAGCCGCAGGCGCGCAGACCGTGGGGGTGCTTTGCGGCTTCGGTGAAGAGACCGAACTGAAACGCCGCGGTGCCGGCCTCATCATTCACTCTACAACGGAAATTGCAGATATCCTGCTTGAAAAACCAAACGCCCCGTGAAACTCACGGGGCGTTTGGTTTGATGTGACTTATTTCGTGATGCTCTGTGTCAGGATACTTGTCAGGGTGTCGAAGAAATAACCCGTCTTGGTGACGCTTATGATCGTCAGGGTATAGGTGCCGCGTCCGCCTGAGGTGGAGAAACGCGCGCGACCCTGGAAATCCGTATTGGCGTAGACCAGACGCGTGCTTCCGTCCGGCAGAGTCCACTGGGCGGCAACGCGGGCCCCCGATACAGCCTTCCCGAGTGCATCCTTGATGGTCACATAACCGGTCAGGGTGGTGCGGGTGCCCTGGGTGCGGCCGCTGAGGGAGATGGCGGTCACGCGCATGGGTTTGCCAGAAACAACGGTCACTTGAATATCAGACTGGGTCCAGTTGCCGAGGGTGTCGTAAGCGAAAGCGGAAAGAGTGTAAGTGGCGGGGGAGAGGTTGCTGGTGTTCCAGTTCACCGAAAGCGAGCCGTTGTTGTACACCGAGCCAAGGATAACCTTCTGGCTTAGCGTTACATCCCAGAAGCTGATCTCAAAGTATTCCACGGCAACATCATCCACAGCCTGAGCAGTGACAGTGATGGTACCGCCGACAGTGGATCCATCGGCCGGGGAGAGGATGTCCACGGTCGGGGCCGTGACATCGAGGGGCGTGGCGGGCGAGGTGGTGGTATCCACGTTCGACCATTCGCTCACACCGCCGAGGCCCACGGCGCGCACGCGGTACTCGTAGGTGATGTTCACGCCGACGCTGGTGTCGGTGTGGTTCGTGCCGGTGCCGGGCGCGGTGAGGGGCAGCAAGGTCCAGGCGGTTTCACCGACAGCGCGGCGCTCGAGTTCATACGACTTGGTGAGCGGGCTGGTATTTTCCCAGGTCAGGTTGATGGAATTGAATGGTTCCATGCGCGTGGCCGGATGAGAAACGCCATTGAGGTTGACCGGCGCGCTGGGAGGCGGGAGTGTGCCCGCAGGGGTGAGCAGGACACCGCCCGCTTCGTTCGTGATCAAGTTGCGGCCGACCGTGGCGATCATGCGCTGATCGTTGATGTGCGCGCCGCTGCCGGTGATGGTCCAGCCGGCGGTGAGCACGGCAGGCAGAAGCAGGTCATGGACGGCATAGGTGCCGGTGTTGTTGAGGTACACGCCTGCGCCGATCTCGCCGTAGCCCACATCGCCGAGGTTGTTGATGCTATTGGCGCCGGTGTACCGGCTCGTGCCGGCCAGATAGCTCCAGCCTTCGGCTGCGGTGTAGCGGAAGACCGAGAGGATAGTGAGGGATGACGAGCGCAGAATGCCGTTGCCGGCGACCTGGCCGTTATCGTTAAGCGCCACACCGGTAATCGGGTAATAGTTGGCAGGTCCGCTTGGGAGGGCTTCCACCAGGCCGGAGTTCAGGTTGAGGAGTTCTGTTCCGCCGAGCATCAGCCCGGAGTCGTTGATGTCGGCCGGGGCGGTGTACCAGTTGTATGCTGTGACAAGGTCCACAAGTCCGGCAGAATCGCTGTAAAGCCAGCCCGAGCCGGTGGGGACGTAGCCGAGCGCGCCGCGCGAACCCACGATCTGGCCGAGGTTGTTGATGGCCGTGGCATAAGAGGATGTGTCGCCAGCCAGACGCGGCAGAGCCTCGACGGTGTAACCATTGGCGGAAGGAGTCCAACGCACGGCTGTGGCGACGTATTGGGCATTGAATGAAACGCCCACGATCACGCCGCTGTCATTAACGTCGGTGGGGAAGGCGCTGGCCGTGCCTTCGGGGACGGGGAGCAGGATCCACGCCGCGCCGCCGCTGCTGACCAGCGGCTCGTAATAGCTGTTGTTGATGAAGCGCGCACCGACCACAACACCTGTGTTGTTGATGGCAGAGGGTGCCCCCGTGCCGAGGAATTGAAGTTGATAGCCGGGCAATTGGCCGGCACCATAAGCCGCCGGCGCAATCGCCAGGGATAGGATCAAAGCCAGGGCAAAAATGAAGATGGATAATTTTTGTGTGGATCGCATGAGTATTTCTCCTCGAACTGATGACAATATGGACCCCAATTGCTCGGTTCCTGTCTACTAGTCGCAGAAAGTGGGATTTGGATACGGGCGGATATAGATTGTGAATAAAAAACACGATCCAGGATAATCCAAAATGGGCGTATCCCCCCTCCCACAATATGGCTCTTTGTTCTTATTGGTCTGTACTATTGGTTCGTGAAAAATAATGTGGCGAACTGGCACCAACTATGCCAGGTAAACGTGATTATCCGACAGGAAAAAGGGATATCCAGCCACACAGACGAGTCGTGGATCTGACCATCCGGTTCGCATTGGAATTTGCAGAGATCTTTTGTAGGTGATCGGGAAACAAAAACAGCCCAGCGTACCGGGCTGTTTTTTTTATAGAAATTGTTACTTGTGGCTGGCCTCGATCTGCGCTTGCATCCAGTCGTATTCCACCGACGGCAGGTCAGGATAAACGATCTTCGGGTCTTTCGCGTCCACGCGGACGGCGACGTACTTGCCGACCTGCACGCTCGGCACGCCCATTGGATACACCTTCCAGCAGGCGGATGTGACGTAGGCCGGTTTCTTGTCGGCAGGCGTGACCTCGACCTCGAAAATGATGCTTGCGTAACGCCCCTTGTTGTCGCGGCCTCCCTGTTTCTCCTCGTATGAGAGAATGCGCGCCTCCGCAGATACAGACTGGTTGAGTTTGGCGGCGCGTTCGTTCATCATCTTCGTCCCGCCGCGGATGGCCACCGTGATGAAAATCACCGTGAAGAGAATCGTACACGAAACAGCGAGGAGATTGTATGAGATTTCCATTTAACGTGTCCAGCCGCCGGGCAGGCGCATTACGCCCACGTAGATCAGGGCCAGTGTGCCAAGGACGGCGACCAGTGAATAGAGGAAGCGCTGCCTGTCTCCCAGCGCCTTCAAGCGCGAGGGGACATGGCCCAACGCGGCGGCGATGAGCATGATGGTCATGTGTTCCCAACGATGGCCGGGGAACCCGGTGCCCGCAACCCCGTTCCAAATGAAGAAGATCAGGCCAAGCAGAACCTGTGTATCGAGCAGACCGCTGAACCCGGCCGCAAGACCGCGGTCCATGCCTTTGAAGGAAGCATTCATTGCCCAGCCAAGCGTGAACTTGACCACAACCAGAACGGCAACACCGATAATGATCCAACGCAGCACAGAGTGAATGGCAAGCAGGAATTCCATGTTTGTCTCCTTGTGGTAAGCAACCTGAGTTTCCAAAATTTTGCCTATGTTAGCACAATTCCATTTCTCGTGTAGAATCGCAGCATCGCACGCAGGGCTTTGTATCGAGCATAAAAACTTCCTCCCCGTGCAAACCAATGCAGGAGAATCCCCATGACCTACACCACCATTCTCACCGAGATCCGCGGACGGGTTGGCCTCATCACGCTTAACCGTCCGGAGGCGATGAACGCCCTGAACAACACGCTCATGCGCGAGTTGATGGATGCGCTTGCGGAATTCGACAAGGACGACTCGGTCGGCGCGATGGTGGTGACCGGCAGCCAGAAGGCTTTTGCCGCGGGCGCCGACATCAAAGAGATGGCCGATAAGACCGTCCAGGAAATGTACGACCGCGACCCGATCGCGCAGTTTGGTCGCATCCGCACGATCCGCAAGCCGGTCATTGCGGCGGTTTCGGGATGGGCGCTGGGCGGCGGCTGCGAGATCGCCATGTCGTGCGACATGATCGTGGCCTCGGAGACGGCCAAGTTCGGCCAGCCCGAGATCACCATCGGCGTCATCCCCGGCGCGGGCGGCACACAGCGATTAACACGCGCGGTGGGCAAAGCCATCGCCATGGAGGTGATGCTGAACGACCGAAAACTTTCGGCCGAAGAAGCGCTCCGCTATGGCCTCGTCAACCGCGTGGTCGGGGTGGATGCGTACCTCGAGGAGGCGGTCAAGCTCGCGCAGGAGATTGCGTCCCGCGCGCCGCTTGCCGTTCGATCCATAAAGAAAATGGTCAACCAATCCTACGAACGTTTCCTCGGCGATGCACTCGAGGAGGAGAAGAAGGAGTTCTACAACCTCTTCACCACCGAAGACCAGAAAGAAGGGATGCGTGCCTTCGCTGAAAAGCGAAAACCAGAATGGAATGGCAAATAAGGCGAACGCGTTCGCATGATCACCATTCGAGATCTGTTACAAGGCTTTGGCGATCTCTCGCTGAGCGCACAACCCGTGATCGCGCATGGCTCGTTCAAGGCATTTGGACGCGTGCATGGCGGACCAAAAGCGGTGATCGATGCATTGCTGGCATCCACCGGCGGGTTGATGATGCCCGCCTTTACATATGACACCCTGGTCTACCCGCTGACCGGGCCGGCAAATAACGGGATGGATTACCGTATGGAGCACGAGTGGCATAATCGCCACGAACGAGACGCGGCTCCGGTCTACTTCCAGGCGGATCTGCCCGTGGATCGGGAGATCGGTATTCTGGCCGAAACGCTCCGCCGTCACCGTGACGCCCGGCGGACCATGCACCCGGCCCTTTCTTTCACCGGCGTGAATGTGGATTTTGCGCTCGAGCGCCAGAGTATGCTCGACCCGCTGGCTCCCATCGGCGCGCTGGCCGAGGAGAACGGCTGGGTTCTATTGATGGGCGTGGACCAGCGCGTGAACACCAGCATTCACCATGCCGAGAAGCTGGCGGGACGTCCGCAGTTCCTGCGCTGGGCGGCCACCTCCCGCCGTGTGGTGGAATGCCACGGTTTCCCCGGCGACTCGGATGGGTTTGGCGCCATCGCGCCATTTCTCAAAAAGGATGTGGATGCCGTCACCATCGGTGAGGCGCGCGTGGAGGCCATTCCCCTGCGGGCTGTGATCGAAACCACCCGCCAGTTGATAAAAGAAAACCCGCTGGCGTTGCTCTGCCAGCGGGATACGTGCGGACGTTGTAATGCAGTGCGCGAGTTCGTCGGTTGACCTTTACTCGCGAATGTTCTAACCTTCTCCGGGGGGAGTTTCCATCAACGTTTCCCAAGACATGCCGTGACCGGTCAACACCAGCAGACACATCATGAAGGCTTCCACCTGGATGGGCGTAATGTTCATCGAGACAACGATCTTGTCCATGCCGAACGAGCCGGTCAGGATCAGCGCATAGAGTACGATCACGATCCAGCGGTTGCGGCGGAAGAAACCGGGGTTTTCCACTTTGGGCGAGGTGCGGATGATGTTGACCCACACGATGATGCCGATGATCGCGCCAGCCACGAACACTGCGCGCCACAACGGAGTATCGGAGCCGGTTACTTGCGCGCCGAGACCCATCATGCCGGGGATGAGGAAGGAGAAATATACCCCGGTGGCATTGCGCTTCATGGCCGGGTCTTTGATGAATTTCGGGCGGGCCGACACCGCGTTCCACCACAAGCCGACGAGGGCAAAACAGGTCGTGCTGAACAGGGCATAAAAGGCATTCGCTTCCATTTGCATCTCTCCTGTAAAGTTTTCGCGATTATATGTGATTTTTGGCCGGGAATTAGATTCCGCGTTCCTTTAGCCACGCAGCGATCCGCTCGGCCACGGACTTCCAGCCGGGTTCGAGCATCATATCGTGCGCCATGTTCGGGAAGATCTCGGCTTTCACGCCATACGCCCGCGCCGTGTCGTGGACATCTTTCGGCGCAATGACCGTATCTTTATCCGCGCCAAGTATGAGCATGGGCGTTGTGACCGTCTTCGGGTTCGCCAGATTCAACCCAAGCAGGTCGAGGAACATGCGGAAGGACTCTTCGTTCATCCTGGCGTGATATTTCATTAATTGTTCTTGAGGGAAATCTTCGGAGAAAAAGGCCCAGCGTGCTCGTTCGGGCGTCTTCACCACCGGGCGCATGTTCCACGTCGCAAAGGCTTCGATCACAATGCGCGGGTCATGACGCAGGACGCGCCCAAACGCAGGCCACAATCCAAAATGCGGATTGGAGCCCAGGATGATTCCCGCGGGATTCTCTTGGTGCGTCTCGAGGAATTTCTGCGTGATGAACCCGCCCATCGAATGTCCGATCAACGCCGGCGGCGTATCGAACGTAGCCGCCACCTGCTCCACGTCGCGGACGTAATCGCGAATCGTGCTGCCGCGGATCTGGCCCTCGCTGTTGCCATGTCCGCGCAGGCTGAGGGCGGTGGCAGAATATCCGCGCTCGGCGAAGAACGGCAGGAAGTACTCGTCCCAGCACCAGGCTCCGTGCCACATGCCGTGGATGAAGAGCAGGGGAGTCTTGTGAAT